>NZ_VDEU01000001.1:300000-480000 GCF_013393115.1 Pseudoalteromonas sp. Scap03
AACCGTCTAGACGGTGAAGATAAAGACTACGGTTACGTTATCGACTACAAAGACTTATTCCGTTCACTTGATAAAGCCATTAAAGATTACACAGCCGAAGCGTTTGATGGCTACGATGCTGACGATGTTAAAGGGCTTTTAAAAGATCGATTGCAAGAATCTCGTACTGATTTAGATAATGCGCTGGAAGCAGTACGAGCGTTATGCGAGCCAGTAAAAGCACCAAGAGACATCAAAGACTTCCAACATTATTTTTGTGGTGAGTCTGGTGTTGAATCAAAGGATGAAAATGAGCGCACAGAAAAAGAAGCACTACGTTTAACTCTATATCAATCAGTAGCTAAGCTCATCCGAGCTTACACTAACCTTGCAAATGAAATGGAGCAAGCTGGTTACACCTTTGAAGAGGCTGAAAATATTAAGAAAGAAGTCGCGTACTTCGAGAAGGTTCGTGACGAAGTTAAGCTTTCCAGTGGCGACTTACTCGAAATGAAGCGGTTTGAGCCTGCTATGCGTCAGTTACTTGATATGTATATTCGAGCTGATGACAGTGAATTACTGATGGATTTTGAAGAGTTCGGCTTGATTGATCTAGTGGTAAACAACAACGGTAAAGACTTAGAAGATTTACCTGAAGGCTTGCGTAACAATGAAGATGCAATGGCAGAAGCCATTGAAAACAATGTTAGAAAAACCATCGTTGATGAAAATCCAGTAAACCCTAAATACTTTGACAGCATGGCAACCTTGCTGGATGAGTTAATTAAGCAGCGAAGAGAGCAAGCTATTAGCTATCAAGAGTATCTTGAACAGATACGAGCACTCGCTAAGAAAGTGGTAAACCCAACTGAAAATAGCAATCAAAGCTATCCCACTTCTGTTGATACACCAGCCAAACAAGCAATTTACAACAACTTCGGTAATGATGAAGTACTTACTACTAAAATTGATACTGCTGTTCGTTATACCAAGAAAGCTGATTGGCTTGGGGATCGATTTAAAGAGCGTGAGATAGCCAACGCGGTGCGAGAAGAGGCAGCAGGTTATGACATCAATATTATTGATATCATGAAGCTAATTAAAGCTCAGAAGGAATACCATTAGTGCGTCATACCAAAAGCAATGCAGAGAGTATTGAAGTAGTTCGTATTGGCGACATTGATGTAGAGCTAAACCGCAGAGCTATTAAAAACATTCACCTAAGTGTACTGCCGCCTAATGGCAAAGTGCGCTTGTCGATCCCTAATGATACGAGTGAACAAAAGGTAAGGCTGGCAATCGTAAATAAGCTTGCTTGGATTAAAAAACAGCAAGCTGACTTTGCAGGACAAGAGCGCCAATCTGTACGTGAAATGGTCAATGGTGAATGCCACTATTTATGGGGTAATAAATACCGTTTAAAGCTTATAGAGGCAAAAGGCGGATATAGTGTTACCGCTAGAGGCAACGGTAATTTAGTGCTAGCTGTCGCTGAAAATACGTCAACCGATAACAAACTCAAACTGCTTAACCGTTTCTATCGAGATGAAATGCAGCGCTCACTTGAAAAATTATTACCTCAATGGGAAAAAAAACTAGGTGTAAACGCTGGTTCTCTCAACATCAAAAAGATGAAAACCAAATGGGGAAGCTGCAATATTCAAGCTAAGCGAATTTGGCTTAACCTTGAACTAGCTAAAAAACCTCCTGAGTGCATGGAATTCATACTTGCCCACGAATTAGTTCATTTACTAGAGCGCCACCATAACGAAAAGTTCCGCTCACTCATGGACAATCATATGCCAAACTGGCGTGAACGCAGAGACTTGCTTAATAGCTTGCCTCTGGCCTATGAAGACTGGAGTTATTAGAAACTAATGAAAGCCAAATGTAAGGAAGCCTGAGTTGGAACCTGACAACTTAAATACCGCGAACATCATTTCCATAATTGCATTGATAGTCTCAATTCTTTCAGGGCTGGCGGTTGCTTTTTTCTCCGCATGGATTACGTCAAAATACCAAAGCAAAATAAAAGCGATGGACTCTAGAAAAAAATTAATTGAAGATTTTTATGGCCCTTTGCTATCAATTCTTACTGAAAATGAAATGCTATACAAAGAATTTGGTCCCAATAAGTTTATAGGACGAACTGCTGAAGTAGCTAATGCTAAAGGAGAAACATGGAATTCACTGAAAGATAAAGTAGTAAAACCTAACCTTATGCAAATTAGGCAACTAATTCAAAAACATTGGCTTCAGTCTGAGGCAGAAAATAAAAACCACCTCAAAGAGCTATTTTTTCACTGTTCCGCCTTCTGTGAATATGATGACTCTCCAAATGAGATGTACTCAAAATACAAATACAAGCCTGAATGGAATACATTAATCAAAAATGAATCTGACAGTTTAAAAAAGGAAACAAAATAATGAGTAGTAGTATTTACTGGCTTAGGAAGCAACTAGACCAAAGCTCAAAGTTTATAGTTATAGATGAAAATATTGGAGAGTTTGAATTTCAAGGTAAGACTTTAAAAGTTTATTGTCCTACAACAAGTGAATATGAAATTAACGTAGATGTTGTTTTGAGTGCATTAAGAAAAGGCGCTGACATCGTTACTTACCCGACAACATGGTGCAAAGCCACAAGAGAAGCTATTACTCACGGAAAATCTCTCAGCATAGAGGTGATACCCTTTGGTAAATTCTTAGAGGACTATAGAAATTAATAATACTGAATTTTATCTTTTTGGTTCCTTCCTAAAAACACCTAACTTTAAAGATATTGATGTTTTGATTGTTGTACCTGATGTTTGTGATCTAGAGGGAGCTAATAAATATATATCGTCACTAAAAGCAAAATACGCTTCTTCTATGGTCCATACTCATATCTATATAAAAAGTGAATTTTTAAACCCTAGAAACAAGTTTTCTTACAAAGATGTCAATCATCAAATAACGTCAGAGGAGTTCGTCGAATTGTTCAAAGTTAAACGTCCTCTATAATGGAATGGCTACTGAATCAATATGAGACAAACTAATCAACAATCTCACTTTTTATTAGATTGTTTCTTTTTCTATTAGAATGTCTCATTTTTTAATAGCAGAATACATTTTACGCGTATTGCCCAGCGGCAAATCCACAGCTCCACGCGTATTGGAAATTATAGCCTCCTAGCCAACCCGTTACATCGGTCACTTCACCAATAAAGTATAAACCTTTGGCTTTTTTAGCCTCAAATGTTTTTGAGCTTAGCTCATCGGTATCTACACCACCTAAAGTCACTTCTGCGGTTCTGTAACCCTCAGTACCATTTGGCTTAATTTGCCACGCATGAATATAATCAGCAAGCGCATCAATTTGGCTATGCGTTAGCTGATTAATATTGCAATCAGGAATAGCTTTACTGTTATGGAGTATTTCAACAAAACGCTTAGGAAGGATAGTAGCGAGGCTATTTTTTAACGATTTTTGCGCTTGCGTTTCTCGCCAATCGGCTAGCTGTTGCTTTAAATCGAGTTCAGGTAATAAATTGATCGTCACCGCCTGACCTGCTCGCCAAAATGAGCTTATTTGTAATATGGCAGGCCCGGATAAGCCGCGGTGAGTAAATAGAATATTCTCTTTAAATACAGTACCATCTTCGCTTGCAACTTCACAAGGAATACTAATGCCAGAAAGCCCTTCAAAACGCTCTTTATCGTGTTGATGTAAGGTAAAGGGAACTAAAGCAGCCATCGTCGGCAATACCTTTAAACCAAATTGCTCTGCAATTTTATAACCTATTGGCGTCGCGCCAAGTTTAGGCATAGTTAAACCGCCCGATGCGACAACTAACGACTCGCAGGTCAGAGTTTCTTGCTCAGTTGTGACACTGTAACCTGTTGCTGTTTTAGCTACATTTAACACTTCGCTGCGTAGTTTAATTGTAACGCCAGCCCACTCACATTCGGTTAGTAAAATATCAACAATGTCTTGTGCGCTATTGTCACAAAATAATTGTCCCAATGTTTTATGGTGATACGCCAAACCATGTCGGTCTACAAGCTCTACAAAGTCATGTTGGGTATAACGACTTAAGCACGACTTTACAAAATGGGGATTAGTGCATAAATAGTTATTAGGGCTCGCATTTTCGTTAGTAAAATTACATCGCCCGCCACCACTAATTAAAATTTTACGTCCTGGCTTTTTACCCATATCAAGCACTGTAACACTTCGGCCGCGATATCCTGCTTGTGCTGCACACATTAAACCTGCAGCTCCGGCACCGATCACTATCACATCAAGGTGAGTCATTTGGTCATCTCTTAAAAACTTTGGTGAATTATAACAAAGTTTCGGTAACAACAAGATAGCTGTTATATTGTTTTTAATTTATCAATAAAGATTAAATAATGATAAAAAACACCAAAAAAATCTAATACATTAGGATCGTCAACATAATAAAAACAAATACAAAACGACTGAAAGCTTACTAAATTCACGGTTATAACTAAATGAGATAGGCACATACGTATTTAATATTTCAAAATTATTAACAGATCATTTACCTTTGTACCCGCTTTGTGGCTTTCCACAAATAATAATAAAACTAAGGGTAATTATGACTTCTAATAATTCATTTAAAAAATGCGCTGTTGCGCTAACAATAAGTACACTATTTGCAGCCAGCTCAAGCATGGCAAATCCAGCACAAGCAATCGCACCATCAATGGCTGAAACCTCAGTTAAAATGCAAAATCAAAGTGGGTTTGAAACTCAGTTCATTATCAAATATAAAAATAATAGCGATATGATGAACGTATCAACAGCTGAAGCATCGCCTGCAATGATGAACAAAAAAGCGCAAAGCTTTGTAAAAAACTTCACCTCAAAAAAAGGTAAAGTTAAAGCTAAATATATCCGCGCAATGGCATTAAATGATCATCACGTAATGCGTGCCGACAAAAAGCTCAATGCTGAAGAAGCACAACAGTTTATGCAAGAAATGGTCAATTCAGGCAATGTTGAATACATTGAAGTCGATCAAATGTTAAAGCCATTTGCAACACCAAACGACCCTCGTTATGGCGACCAATGGCATTACTATGAGCAAGCCGGTGGCCTAAATCTACCAACAGCCTGGGATACTGCTACAGGTAGCGGCGTGGTTGTAGCTGTTCTTGATACTGGTTACCGCCCACATGTTGATTTAAACGCCAATATTTTACCTGGCTACGATATGATCTCTAATCTATCAGTCGCTAATGATGGCAATGGCCGTGATAACGATGCTCGCGATCCAGGGGATGCTGTTGCAGCCGGAGAATGTGGTGATAATGGAGCACAAGGCTCTAGCTGGCATGGTACTCACGTAGCAGGCACAGTCGCTGCTGTGACTAATAATGGTGAAGGCGTTGCTGGTGTTGCTTACGACGCCAAAGTAGTGCCAGTACGTGTATTAGGTAAATGTGGCGGCTTGACCTCAGATATTGCTGACGGCATTATTTGGGCTTCAGGCGGAAACGTATCAGGTACATCGACAAACCCAAACCCTGCAGATGTTATAAACATGAGTTTAGGTGGTGCAGGTACATGTAGCTCAACGACTCAAAATGCGATTAATACTGCACGTAACAACGGCTCTGTTGTTGTAATAGCTGCAGGTAACGATAACGATAATTCTGCAAACTACAACCCGGGTAACTGTAATGGAGTTGTTAATGTTGCATCAGTTGGTCGTAACGGTGGCCGCGCATATTACTCAAATTATGGTAGCAATATTGATGTAGCAGCACCGGGTGGCGCACAAAATTTTGCTAATGATTCTGAAGGTGTTTTATCTACTTACAACTCAGGCTCAACAACACCATCAAGCGACAGCTATGGTTTTTCGCAAGGTACATCAATGGCCGCCCCTCATGTTGCAGGTGTAGCAGCGTTAATCAAACAAGCAAAACCAAACGCGACACCTGATGAAATAGAAAATATTTTAAAAACAACAACTCGTGCATTCCCAGCAACTTGTACTAACTGTGGCACAGGCATTGTTGATGCTGCCGCTGCTGTTGCAGCAGCCTCTGGTGGTACACCACCGCCAACATCAGGTGATAATGAGCTTATTGATGGGCAAGCGAAAACAGGCTTAAGCGGTGCGACAAGTACACAAAACTTTTACACTATGACAGTCCCAAGCGGTGCTACTAATGTAACTTTCACAATGAGTGGTGGTACAGGTGATGCTGACTTGTATGTACGTGCTGGTAGTAAACCGACAACAAGCACTTATGATTGCCGTCCTTACAATGAAGGTAACAGTGAAGAGTGTTCTATCGATAACCCAACTTCAGGTACTTATCATATAATGCTAAACGGCTACTCAGCCTACACTGGCGTTAGTTTAGTCGGTAACATCACAGGCGGTTCAGACTCAGGCACACCACAAGCGGGTGGCGGTACAGTATCTGATGTTTCTGCAACAGCAGGTCAGTGGAAGCATTACACGCTAGAAGTTCCTGCTGGCATGGCTAACTTTACTGTAACAACATCAGGTGGCACTGGTGATGCTGACTTATTTGTAAAATTTGGTAGTCAGCCAACCAGCTCAAGCTATGATTGCCGCCCATTTAAAACTGGTAACGCCGAAACATGTACATTTAGCAACCCTCAAGCAGGCACATGGCATTTAAGTGTTAATGCGTATCAAACCTTCTCAGGTTTAACGCTAAGTGGTCAATACCAGCCATAGTCCATCTACTCTTTTAATAAAAAGCCGATATATATGTATCGGCTTTTTTACTGATAAACGCAGATTAGTTATAGTTTAGCTAAAACGACTTCAGCGCTACTTATTACAAATTCTTTTTCTTGCTCGACAAATAATTGGTTAACAACACCACTATCTACAACCATAGCGTAACGTTTCGAGCGCAAACCACCAAAGCCTGCGGTATCTTTTTCAAGACCTAAAGCACGAGTAAAACTGGCATCGCCGTCTGCCAGCATATCTATATGCTCTGCATTTTGTGACTCACCCCATGCTTTCATCACAAATGCATCATTTACCGATACACAGTAGATAGCGTTAATACCCTTAGCCTTAATTTTATCGGCTAGCGCGATATAACCAGGCAAATGAGCATTCGAACAAGTGGGTGTAAAAGCACCAGGCACCGCAAATAACACAACTTTTTTATCTGTAAATAATTCATTATTAGTGAGTGTTTGCATACCTTTATCACTAAGCTGAGATAAATTTACTGCAGGTATTGTCTGACCTAGCTCTATCATATTAATTCCTTAGGGTAATTAAATAGTCTTTTAGCATACAGATTAATATTTAATTCGTCTTCGATTAATCGCTGTTGTTATCTAAACCTAAACCTTCTTTAATAGATGTCATTTGCAACTCTAATTGCGAGCCTATATCAGCAACTAATTCACTCGACTCACTTACTTGGCTTTTCATATCATGCATTGATAGAGTAAAGTCACTAAGGAAATTACTTTGTTGTTTAGCCAATTCCATTGCATCAATCGCAACTTTATTAGCCTGCTGCGCATTATCTGCAACTCCTTCAGAGTTTGCTTTAAGCTCTTGAGCATTTGCAGTTTGTAACTGTGCATCCTCAGTTAATGCATTGATTTGTTTATAGACTTCTTGAGAGTTTTCGCTTAGTAGCGCCAATTGATCATTAATCTCTTTTAACGAACCTTGAGTCTGCATAGCTAATTGCCTTACCTCATCAGCAACCACGGCAAAACCTCGACCTTGCTCACCTGCTCTTGCTGATTCAATCGCAGCATTGAGCGCGAGTAAGTTTGTTTGCTCAGCGATGGTACGTATGACCGTAATAATATTGCTTACTCCCTGTACCCCGCTCAGTAATTCCTGAACACTATGCATACCTTGCTCAATTCGCTGCTGTGTATCAGAACTGGCATTAAGCATACTTTTGGCAAAACCAACACTTTGTTGCATTGCTTCATAAGTACTTTGAGCATTTTCAGCAGCTTGAGCATTGATATGATTAACCTGCTCGCCAAGTTGCTGAATATTAAGAAGCAGTTCTTCATTGTGATTTACCTGCTGATAACTCGCATTACTTTTTTGACCTATCGTGTATAAATGCCCACTCATCTGCTGCATGAAATCACTGACTACATTAAGCATATCTGCTCTTTCTTGCGCTTCCAAACGCTGGCGTTCAATTAACTGGTTAAAATACTGCGCTATTTCACCCACCTCTGTTTTAGGGTTATTC
Source organism: Pseudoalteromonas sp. Scap03 (assembly GCF_013393115.1). Lineage (GTDB taxonomy): Bacteria > Pseudomonadota > Gammaproteobacteria > Enterobacterales > Alteromonadaceae > Pseudoalteromonas. The sequence goes on from NZ_VDEU01000001.1 coordinate 308,224, forward strand.
ACTGTAATATTTTTTAACTCATTACTTTCGATTAAGAATGCAAACCCATCTCGCAGTTGTCGTAAAGGTTGTAAAACCTGTTTACGTTGCACCCAATAAACACCAAAAGCTAATATTACTAGTCCACCTATTGCTATTCCAAACACCCAGAACACTTGTTGCTTTACGGTATCTTGCTGCGCTTTTAATGTTTGCTCTGCCTCAATCACTGTATTTGATAGTAAGCTAATTTGTTCGCGTAACTCATTTGTTCCTGAACGACGTAGTTTTGATTGCGATAAAGTACTGCTTAAATCACGCAGATAACGTTTAGGCCAACTCACCAACTCTGCTTTTATTTCAGCAGCCAAATCTTCAGGTTCTTCATCTACAAATAAAGCAAATTCATCAACCTCAGTCATTACTCCTAAGTTAGGTAGCTGCTCAATTTTTACAGCTAGTAAGTTTAGGGTTTTTATACTTTGTTGCAGGTTTTTCTCTATCTCAGGTTGGTAATTATTTAGCAGCTGATAAGTCGATAGTGATAAATTAACCACTTCACTGTAATAATCACTCGCTAATTTATTGTAGCTAAGAGCGTTACTGGCTTGCGTTGATGCTTTTTGCGCATAATTCATAAGTGAAGAGGCTGAGCCGGCCATTTGTCTAAGCGCGTTATCTAACAGCGCAGTTTCATTGCCAGAGAGTTTTCCAAGTGATCTGTATTTACCATTAATATCTGTATCTAATAAAGTTAATTGTTCAGCTAAACGAGCTTCTAACTCATGAGGAAGCACCGTTAACTGTTGCGCTTTAAGTTGCTCAATCAAGGTAGATGATTGTTTTAAGTATTGGCTATTACCTTGCGCTAAGTAACTCTCTAATTGATTGGCAAGCTCAACCATTATGCTATTTTTTAAATGGCTGTATGCGCTATCTTGTTGCTGAAGCTTTAGTAATGTATGGCTTGCCCATAACAAGGTCGCGGCTAGAAGGATACTTGCAAATGTTAGTAAAATGGCTAGTAAACGGGTAAAAAATGATACACGCATAAATATATCTCAAAACTGAAATACACATAGAGTATTGAATTTTTATGACATATTTATGTAACAAGAGTAATAAGGATAAATACGTGAGGGAATTAGACTTAAAGGTAGTTAGACAGGATGTAAAATGACAATTTATCTAAGTAAATAAAAAACCGCGTTTAAACGCGGTTTTTTTATTAATTAAGCTTTTATTTAAAGGCCTGCACGGTCTTTAATAATAGGGATTAAAGGTGAGCCTGCATGATTTGCCTCAGCCCAAGCAATATCTGCACCGTCTTCAAGTGAGCTCTTAGATAAGTTTTTAACAATGTACTCGCCTGTATCAACTGCATTACTTGCAACAGCATGACGCAATAAGTTATTACCATTACAAAAAACTGCATCATAGATATTACGAACTTTCACACGTGAACTTTTTAATTTGCTACGTAGACGGTTTTTATCATCACCAGCAATGTATTCACAAACTGAAACAGCTAACTGGTCATTAGCGCTTGCAGGCGCAGTATAAGCAAACGAACCCGCTGCAATAGCAGCAATTACAACTAGTTTCGGTAATTTAATCATTGATTGGACACCCTATATTAATACTTTTTTCGTACTCGACTGTTTAATATTGTACCAACACGCTCAGATTTTGGCAATAATGTTAAGAGACTTTATTCAAAGTTACGAATTTATAACTATATTTATTTTTCTCATCAGGCGCCATCAACATTTCATCTTCAATTTGCCAATTTGCAACACTTTGGTAATCAGGAAACTGTGTATCCCCTTCTACATCTAAGTCTATAAAGGTTAGATATAAGCGATGTGCTTGCTCTAAGAACTGTTGATAGATGTTTCCACCACCAATAATCATCACTTCGGCAATATCATTAACAAGCTCAAGTGCAGCTTCAGGAGTAGTTACAGTTTCAATTCCTGGTGCTTGATATTCAGTATTGCGAGTAATAATAATATTACGACGCCCAGGTAGCGGCCTACCTATCGATTCAAATGTTTTACGCCCCATAATAACGGGCTTACCAGAAGTTACTTTTTTAAAGTGCTGAAGGTCGCCAGGTAAGTGCCATGGCATTTTATTATCTAAGCCAATGACACGATTGTTTGCCATTGCTGCAATCATTGAAATTATCACACTAAATACCCAATACTTTATTATTAATCAAAGAAAAAGGAGCGTTAGCTCCTTTTAAATATATACAATTATAGTTAACGCTCGTAGACAACTTCTACGTCGTAATCATCTTCATCCCAATCATCCCAGTCATCATCATCGCCTTTAGTGGCTTTTTGATGGTAGGTATCCCACTTAAATTCAACTTCTTCATCTGCAACTTCAACAAATTTTTCTTTAGGCATGTTATCAAGTAGCGTCATGATGTCGTGAATTAATGGCTGAGTATTTAATTTATTAATTGCAGCAATACTATAAGTATTTTCAGACTCACCTAACTCTTCTGCAATTTGCTCACATAGAGATTTGGCTTCATCTTCAGGCAATAAATCAATTTTATTAAATACCAACCAGCGCGGCTTTTCAGCAAGCTTAGGACTGTACTGATGTAGCTCATTGATAATTGCAAAAGCATTATCAACAGGGTTTGAGCCATCAACTGGCATAACATCAATAATGTGTAATAACACACGACAGCGCTCTAAATGCTTTAAGAAACGAATACCTAAGCCTGCGCCGTCCGATGCACCTTCAATTAAGCCAGGAATATCGGCGATGACAAATGACTTATTTGCTTCAGGACGAACAACACCTAAATTGGGGATAAGCGTAGTGAATGGATAATCTGCTACCTTTGGTTTTGCAGCCGATACACTGCGAATAAAGGTTGATTTACCGGCATTAGGTAAACCCAGTAAACCTACATCAGCGAGTAGCATTAGCTCTAATTTAAGGTTACGCACTTCACCAGGTGTTCCGAGTGTTTTTTGACGTGGGGCACGGTTAGTACTTGATTTAAAACGCGCATTCCCCAAGCCATGGAAACCGCCTTTTGCAACCACAATTCGTTGACCATCTTGGGTTAAATCCCCTAATGATTCTTGCGTATCAACATCAATGATACGTGTACCTACCGGCACTTTTACAATCAGATCTTCACCTTTTTTACCGGTACAATTACGGCTTTGACCGTTAGTACCACGTTCTGCTCTATGAAAACGCTCAAATTGATAGTCAATAAGGGTATTTAAGTTTTCATCAGCTTGTAGATAAACACTACCACCGTCTCCACCGTCACCGCCATCAGGTCCACCATCTGGAACATATTTCTCACGACGAAAAGACACGATGCCGCTGCCACCGTCACCAGCTTCTGCGCGAATTTCTACTTCATCTACAAACTTCATGATTACTCACTTTAGGGATTGGCTTGTTAATAACTCTATTATATACCTAAGTGGCCTATAGAGCACACTGAGCATAAAAACACTTAGGTATATATTTAGAGCTGCCTAAAACAAAAAACCCCGCAAAGGCGGGGTTTTTAACTACCTTACTGATTACTCAGCTACGATAGTTACGTATTTACGGTTTAAAGGACCTTTTTGTTCAAACTGAACTTTACCATCTGCTTTTGCGAAGATAGTGTGGTCTTTACCGATACCTACGTTTGCGCCTGGGTGGAAACGAGTTCCACGCTGACGAACAATGATGCTACCCGCTAGAACTGATTCGCCACCAAAACGCTTAACACCTAGGCGTTTGCTTTCTGAATCACGACCGTTACGAGTACTACCAGCTGCTTTTTTATGTGCCATTTCTAAGTACCTCTAATTAAGCGCTAATGCTAGTGATTTTAACTTCAGTGAACCATTGACGATGGCCCATTTGCTTACGAGAATGCTTACGGCGTCTAAATTTAACAACCTTAATTTTCTCACCGCGACCGTGTGAAACAACCTCAGCTGTTACTTTACCACCGTTTACGAACGGTACACCAATCTCGATCTTCTCACCATCAGCAACTAAAAGTACTGAATCAAATTCCACTGCCGCACCAGTTTCAACGTCTAATTTTTCAAGACGAATCGTTTGACCTTCAGTCACACGATGCTGTTTACCACCACTTTGGAAAACCGCGTACATAATTAACTCCGTCTGTGCACCCTCAAATCGGCGCAACTAAAATATTCTTCGATAGGGCGCGAAGTTTACGCTAACGCGAAATAACTAGCAAGCCTATTTTTATAATTAAATGAATAAAAAGTAGCTACATTGAGGGCAATTCAATATTTCCCCTATTTTATATGAAAATCCCCCTTTGCCAAGCGCTTTTTAACGGTTACAGAAAATAAATTTGTAATAACAAAGCAAGCCCATGTAGTTCAATTAACCGCCAGGGGTGATTCAAAATTAAACCACGCCGTTTAATCATTTATTCAGCTAGTTAATAGGTCATTTAACCTACTTAAGGGTGTTTTTTTAAGGAATCATCACAAAATATCGAGCTGATGCGTTTTTTGTTGTACAATCTGCGCCGTTCACACATTAAAATTGGCTCGGAGATCAATGGATATAAAAGCTATCCAGGCGTTAATCGAAAGCGATATGAATGACGTCAATCAACTAATACATGCGCAAATGCGCTCAGATGTGGCGTTAGTTAATCAACTTGGTTTGTATATTGTTAACAGCGGTGGCAAACGTGTTCGCCCCATGTTAGCTATTTTGGCGGCTAAAGCGCTAGGTTACCAAGGCAAAGATCACATTACGCTAGCAACAATTATTGAATTTATTCATACCGCAACGCTTTTACATGACGATGTGGTAGATGAATCTAACTTGCGCCGTGGCACACCCACAGCAAATGCCGAGTTTGGTAATGCCGCAAGTGTCCTCGTGGGAGACTTTATTTATACTCGCTCGTTTCAGCTAATGGTAGGCCTTGGTAAAATGCAGATAATGCAAGTGTTGGCCGATGCAACCAATATTATTGCTGAAGGCGAAGTGCTGCAATTAATGAACTGTAATGACCCAGATACTACTGAAGCCAGTTATATGCAGGTTATTTACTCTAAAACCGCTAAGTTATTTGAAGCTGCAACCGGGCTAGCTGCCATTATAACTGAGCAAGATGACAGTGTATTAAACGCACTCAATTTGTACGGTATGCATTTAGGCACTGCTTTTCAGTTGGTGGATGATGTTTTAGATTACAACGCCGATGCCGACCAACTGGGTAAAAACATTGGTGATGACTTAGCTGAAGGCAAACCTACATTACCACTAATTTATGCCATGAAACACGGTAGCGAGCATCAAACACAGTTAATAAGAGATGCAATAGAGCACTGTAATGGTATGGCGCATCTAGATGAGATACTCGCTGCACTTAAACATACCAATGCCCTTGAGTTCACTATGCAAAAAGCAGAGCAAGAAGCAGAGAAAGCGATTGCTTGTTTAGATTGCTTAGCTGAGTCGAATTACAAGCAAGCATTAATTAGCTTAGCTAGAATAGCGGTTGATCGCGACCACTAAGTTATACTGTGTAGATAATTCCGAGCAATAAAAAAGCCTGCAAATGCAGGCTTTTTTTATGGGTTAATTTTGGCTATTACGCCATAAAATCAACACCTTCTTTAATGTCTTTTTTCAGAGTTTCAAGCATGTCATTTTTTGCTTGCTCTTCAAATGCGCTTAGTGTGCCGTAAGAAAGAATTTCTTCTACGCCATTTTTACCTAAACGTACTGGATGTGCGAAGTACTCTGCATCACCATTTTCAACAGCAACGTATGCATAATCTACAACGTCTTCACCTTGTAAGCCTTTAACTAAAGACATACAAAAACGTGCAGCAGCAGCACCCATTGATAATGTTGCAGAACCACCGCCCGCTTTAGCATTAACTACTTCAGTACCCGCATTTTGGATACGTGGAGTCAGTGCAGCCACTTCTTCATCAGTGAAAGTAACACCTTCAACTTGAGAAAGTAACGGTAGAATAGTTGTACCTGAGTGACCACCAATTACTGGAACTTTAACGCTTGCTACGTCAACGCCTTTAAGCTCAGCAATGAACGCTTCTGAACGGATCACATCGAGTGTTGTAATACCAAATACACGCTTAGCATCGTAAGTTCCTGCTTTTTTAAATACTTCAGCAACAATTGGTACAGTACCGTTAACTGGGTTAGTAATAATACCCACAAGCGCTTTAGGACAGTTAGCAACAATGCCTTCTGCTAATGTTTTGATGATACCAGCGTTAACATTAAATAAATCAGCACGATCCATACCAGGCTTACGTGGCATACCCGCTGGAATAAGAACGATATCACAGCCTGTTAGTGCCTTATCTAAATCGTCTGCACCAAAACCTGCAACTTTAACATCTGTTGGGATGTGAGAAAGGTCAACAGCAACACCAGGAACTACTGGCGCAACATCATATAGTGATAATTCAGAGCCAGCTGGTAAGCCTGTTTTTAATAATAAAGACAACGCTTGACCGATACCGCCTGCAGCACCTAATACAGCAACTTTCATTGGAATTCTCCGTGATTTGAGGTAGGAAATATTTGTGGTTCATAAGATAAAGAAATTAACGACTAAAAACAAATTTATCCTGCTTATTTTAGCTATATTTTCGACCATAGTTGTAAACTTTGCTGTTTAAACGCAGCAAAATGGCAACTTAAGCAAACATCTGCTGCATAATTATGCATTTTTGTGTAGAATTTGCAGTATCTATTACATAACTAATTAGACACTATGCAACCACAAGATAAACAAGAAGCATTGGTTAAAGCCTTTAAAGCACTTTTAAAAGAAGAAAACTTTGGCTCACAAGGCGAAATAGTTGATGCGTTAAAAGAGCAAGGCTTTGATAATATTAGCCAGAGTAAAGTGTCGCGAATGTTAAGTAAGTTTGGCGCGGTACGCACCCGTAATGCAAAACAAGAAATGGTATACTGTTTACCCGCTGAAATGGGGGTACCAACCGCTAAGAGCCCGTTGCGCCAGCTCGTTATTGATATTATGCATAACGAAATGATGATTATTATTCGCACCAGCCCTGGAGCTGCTCAACTCATTGCGCGTTTACTTGACTCATTAGGCAAAGCTGATGGCGTATTAGGCACTATTGCCGGCGATGATACTATTTTTATAGCACCAGCTAAAATCTCAGAAATAGACCTCACACTAGAGCGTGTTCGTATTTTATTTGATACGGTTTAATCACTAACGCTGTAATAAAGACGGCTATGAATAATACATAGCCGTTTTGTAATTGTTATAACTGCTTTAAAAATCGTACTGAGGGGGCAAAAAATGCAGAGCCCATATCCGCCTGAGTAAAATCAAGCCAGTGATCATAATTCTCTCCCTGCCCTAGTCGGCTAGTTAGCACTTTTTCGAATGCATCCCCTTTAGCAGAGCACGTAATCACTAACATACCTTGCTCATACACATCGCCATAAGGCATGCTTTGGTTAAGTAACAGTGCCTGACCTTGGTCATCTTTTAATTCACTGCGGGTCGCATGGCTGCTCTCAAGTGCGGGGCTGAGTAAGGTATTATCAAGGCGTGTGCGACCCATTATTTGCTCTTGTTCATGTAATGACAAATGCTGCCACAAGCTCAAGTCATGTTTGAAGCGCTGCACATGAATGTAACTACCTTGGTCTTCAAAACTATCCGGTTTGTTTATTAATGCCGTTACACGCTTTTGACGGCCATGTGGGGTATCGCCCGCATAAATAAAGCCATTAAAATCACGGCCATCTAAAAAGCGAAAATTACGAATTTGCTCCACCAGCTCAACATCAGGGGTGAATAGTTTGAGTATTTGTAGTGCAAACAAATGATTCACGTCTTCTCTGTCTGAGCGGATTTGCACAAACAAATCACATGGCCTTGCACTCATAACAAAGTCGCTATGGGTAATATTAGGAAAGCTTTGCAGCTCACTTGGCATGAAGTCAGGTAAAATATGTGGCCAATATTGCGCACCAATTGCCACCATGCAAGAAAGCATAGATTCAGAAAACTGATCACTAAACTCATCTTCAATATCGCTCACTTTTTTAAGCTTAGCGCGAAGTGATTCGTCGTGACCGTCAAGTACATTAAAAAATAAGTGCAAACCGTGTAAGTTTGCTTCAGCACAAATCCCTGATTGCGCTTGCACCATTGTTATTCCTTACTTTTTAGAGCAAAACACAGTGATTAATTACGATTCAAAAAAATTCACAGTGTGCGGTTTTATTTTTATTATAACCTGTTCATTAATTTCAAATGACTGGCCATACTGAGCTGCAACTTCTATTTCTTGTTCAGCAATAACCACAGTGTATACATAGGCAGAGCCGATGAAACGACTACTTAGTATTGTAACGCACTCACACTGCAGCAGCTCGTTATTGTTATTAGTGGCAAGCTCAAGCTGGTGTGGACGCACATAAATAACCCCCTTTTCAGCCACTGCGTGTTGCTGTGGCAGTATTGACTTAACCACACCAAACTGCGTTTCATATTCAGTGGCTGTTAATGCAGTTGCGCTTAAGTATATGCCCTGACCCAGAAATTCTGCAACCTCCTTTGAACTTGGTTTAGCAAAAAGCTGTTCTGGGGTGCCTTGCTGCGCAATTTTACCTTGGTGCATAACCGCAAGTGTATCTGAAAATGCAAACGCCTCTTCTTTTGAGTGAGTAACAAATACTGCCGACACTTGTTGAGCTTTAATAATACGTCTTATATCAGCGATTAACTCAAATCGGACTTGGGTATCAATATTAGAAAACGGCTCATCTAACAATAGTAAGCTGGGTTTATAAGCTAATGCACGCGCAATCGCTACCCGCTGCTGTTGACCACCTGAGAGTTGATGTGGATATCTATCTGCGCAGCCAACCAAGTGCACAAGTTTTAACATTTCATCCACGCGAGCCTGTTTATCCGTTTTGCTCATACCGCTTAGACCAAAGCCAATATTATTCGCCACCGTTAAATGTGGGAACAATGCGTAGTCTTGAAACATCATGCCAATATTACGATGCTCTGGTGACACAAACGTATTGGCGTCACTGACTAACTTACCATCAATAAATACCTGTCCTTGTTTGGCTTCAATTAACCCTGCAATGGCTTTAAGCGTGGTGGTTTTGCCGCAGCCACTGGCACCGAGTAAACACACTATTTCGTCTTTACCTAAGGTTAAGTCTAAATCATCTACAACCTTAGTCCCGTTATATGCATAGCTCACACCTTGTAAAATCAAACTACTCATTTAACTACGTTGCTCCATTGAACGATTAATAAAATATAACGGAATAAAACCTACCACCACTATAAATAAAGCTGATATGGAGGCCAGCTCTAATTGTTCATCGCTAACATATTGAAACACGTGCGTAGCTAAACTTTCAAAATCAAAAGGCCTTAGCAGTAAGGCTGCGGGCAGCTCTTTCATACACTCAATAAATACCAATAAACCAGCGGTTAATAAGCCTCGGCGTAATAAAGGCAAATGCACTAAGCGTAATGTGTGGCCTTGGCTTTTCCCCATTGACTGACTTGCCATATCAAGCGAGGGGCTAATGCGTGAAAAGCTCGACTCTATAGCACCATGAGCCACGGCGTAAAACCGCACTATATAAGCAAAAATAATAGTGAGTAAGCTGCCAGTCAGTAATAGACCAATATCTAAATCATAAGGAGTCAGAATGCGGTTAATAGTATTTTCTAATAGGGTGAGTGGCAACAATACAGCAATCGCTAATACTGTCCCAGGGAGTGCATACCCGGTACTTGCTAAGCGCCCAGGTATAAGTGGGTTTGCTTGTTTTGCAATGCGCTGATAAAACACCACTAAAACACTCAAAACAATAGTCACTACACTCACTACTGCGGCCACTTTCAAACTTTGCCATGCATAGCTAAAAAATTCACTACTCCACGCTTGATCAAAATACGTGATTGCATACTTGAGCAAAACAACCATGGGAATAATAAATGAGATTATTAAAATAAGGCTACAAAACCCCGTTGCTAACCATGCAGACTTACCTTTAAGAATATAAAGTGCCTCACTGTTCACACTCGATTGACGTTCAAATACAGCTTGGTTACGACGGCTAAAACGCTCGGTGATCAATGCTAAGAATAGCAGTAACAACATCACCCCTGAAATTTTTGCTGCCGCAGTTAATGAGTAATAACCAAACCAAGTATCGTATACTGCGGTGGTTAATGTACTGACTGCAAAGTAGCTAACGGTAGCAAAATCAGCCATGGTTTCCATGCTGATCAAAGCCAGCGCAGCAACAATAGCACCACGAGAAAGCACCAAGCTTACTTTAAAAAAGCTTTTCCATGCACTTAATCCCATTAATTGGCTTGCTTGAACTAATTTAAAGGATTGTTCACGTAGTGCGGTTTTAAAAATTAAATATAAATACGGGTAGAGTACCAGCGCAATCATGATGATAGCCCCTGGCAAAGTGCGTATATCAAAAAACCAGTAATCATTGGGTGATTGCCAACCAAACCATTCTCTTAGTGTTATTTGTATCGGCCCCGCGTAGTCGAGTAAATCCGTGTACACATAAGCAATAATATAGGTAGGCATGGCAAGCGGCAGCATCAGTGCCCATTCAAACTGTTGTTTGCCAGGAAAACGGCAATAAGCGGTGAGCCAACCCAGTGGCAACGCAATCAGACAGCTAAGTAACCCTACACCTAAAACCAGCAATACGGTATTACTTATATAGTCCCACAGCACGGTATTCCACAGGTGAGTAAATACCTCTGAGTCGCCTTGTAAAGATTCTACTAGCAGAAAAAACAACGGGGTCGACAGTAATAACCCTGTCGACCACGCAATAAGCTGCCACTTCGACAGCTGAAATTTATAAGTCATTAAAGATCGAACTTCACCTCATCAATTAGCTTAAGGGCTAACGGACGATATTTGCTAATTTCATCAAGCGGTAAGCTGTCTTCCTTAAAGCTTCCCCATGATGCAACCAAACTTGAAAGCTTAACACCTGGCTTGACCGGGTACTCCATATTGAGCGAGGCATACATATTTTGCGCCTTATTGTCGGTCATATACTCTATAAGTTTCAAGGCATTTTCAGGGTTTTTAGCATACTTAGTAATTACCGCACCCGATACGTTAATATGCGAACCACGGTTAGTTTGGTTTGGAAAATTAATATTAACCGCATCTGCCCACGGTTTTTGCGCTTCATCTTGCAACATTTTACCTAAGTAGTAACTGTTACCTAAAGCTAAATTACATAAACCTTCTTTAACGGCTTTCACTTGCGCACGGTCATTTCCCTGCGGCTTACGCGCTAAATTCGCTTTTACACCCTCAAGCCATGTTTTAGTCTGTACTTCACCATGATGAGCAATCATAGAAGCCACTAACCCTAAATTATAAGGGTGTTTACCAGAGCGAGTACAAATTTGACCTTTATATTCAGGTTCGGCTAAATCTTCATAACTCAGCTCAGGTAATGGACCTAAACGCTCTTTTGAAGAGTAAACATTTCGCACTCGCTTAGTGAGCGCCACCCACTGACCATCGCCATCACGAAATGCAGCCGGCACATTATTATTAACCTGCTCACTATCAATTGTTTGCGTTAGCTTTAGCTCTTCTAACTGAATTAACGCACTAAAGTTAGAGGTTAATACTAAATCTGCTTTGCTGTGCTTGCCTTCACGCTTAACACGTTCTATTAAGCCTTTTTTAGCAAACACAACATTAGTTTTAATGCCTGTTTGCTGTGTAAAATCATCTAAAATAGGTTTAATTAAAAAAGGTTGTCTAAATGAGTAAATATTCACAACATCGGTTGCAACAGCAGGTGCTGAGACAATTAGTCCAACGACAAGCGCTAGTGTTTTTTTCATATTTTCTTACCTGACTAATAATTATTATCATTAATTTTACCGCGATGAACTAAAAAGTGCACACTTTATATAATTACTTAGTGATAAATACGCCCAAAAAAGAAAACCCTTGTAAGATATCTCTTACGCTTATGGCAGTAAATGAGTAAAAACACTCTGCATAACACTCCACAAACATAGCAAGCCATTGTATTTTAAGTGATTTATAAATATTTCATTTGTAAGAACATAAACCATAAGCGGTTTTATCCTACATTTACTGCAAATCACTCTCTATAATTAACCCATAAATAAGCAACGACGCTTACCGAGTAAATGGAAACGGATTAACTACTCGAATACCAAGGTTTGGTTTTTAGGATAACAGGGATTTAAGGACAGGCTCAGGATGAGTATCGCAATGGATTGTTGCACAAGGGATAGCATCAGGATGATGCATAATGGATAACAACATCGGAATAGTTGTTTATAAAGGATAGGGAACAAGAAGGACAGGCCCTTAGGGCAACACAACGGAATGGTAACAAAGGGAATGCACTCGGATGTGCAATAAGGATTGGTAATAGATTTTACCTTACAGGATGTTTTAGGGATTTATGGAGACAGGCCCGGATAGCCTATATTACATAGAACTAGAAAGTAATATTGTAATAACACGGATCGTAAAAATTGGAGTTGATTAGGTTCAATTGCAGGATGCAACAAAGTTAGAAGATTCCGCAAGCGCGACTAGAGATGGTTCGCGCTTTTCTTTTGCCTGAAAGTCAGCGGTCAGCCAAATTATATATGTTTAGGCTATACTCAAGCGTAAAATTCAGCTTTTTTGTATTAATACCCTGCACTTTATTCCGGCCTGCCTTTGTTACGCTTACCAAGTAAATAAGCGTCGCGAAACTTAATAAAATGCTGTTCTAATTTAGTGCTCGCATCAACTTCACCAGCCAATGCTAATACCATAATAGCCACTTCTGCCGTACCTAACTGATGAGCATGAGGCGCTACACGTAATCGGTAATCAGAGAGTTTTTCTGCGGTAATAGAAAGCACAGGTAAGTTATCTAAATAAGGACTCTTACGAATCATTTTTTTAGCTTCTCGCCATGTACCATCTAAAAATATAAACAATGGCTGTTTACCTGCATGCGTTTCAACCTGGGTTACCACCCTATCAGTTTCAACATCTTCAGCCGGAAAAATCACAAAAGGCTGATATTTATCATTATTCAACAATGCTAATAAAGCAGGATCTGGGGAGGTTCTATCCCAACGAAACGCATGATTATCAGGCACTATTTCCGCAATTAAACGCCCTGTATTAGACGGTTTAAAACTTTCATTGTGATACATAAGTAAGCATACTGCAGCGCTACAGCTTGCGTACTCAGCGCCCTCACAAATACAGTAATGCTTGGCAATTAAGCATTGATCACAACGATCCATTTTTCCACCACGGGCATTAAACTCACGTCGAGATTCACTTATTTGCTGAGCTCGTAATGCTAAAACTGAATTTTTTAAACTCTGGGTCACTGTGGTTAATTACCTATAAATTGATGGCTGCGCATTGTAGCTAAAATAAAAGGAAATAGATATCTGCGGGCTGCGGGCTGCGGGCTGCGGGCTGCGGGCTGCGGGCTGCGGGCTGCGGGCTGCGGGCGCTAGTAAAATAAAACACCGAGCTTTTTGCAAGCATAACTTTTATATTGCAGGCGTGAATTTATCTCACGCAGGTTTAATTTAGGGTTTTAAGCCCGTTGCCCGACACTCGCAGCTCGACATGCTTTAGTCTTTGTTTTTGCACCATAGAGACGCTGCGCTACACAGAACAATTTTTTGCTAAACGCTGAGGCTATAAAAACAAAAAACCCAAGCCGAGGCTTGGGTTTTTTATCGCGATTAACTAAAAGAAATTACTTCTTCTTTTTAACTGCTTTTTTGTTTGGTAAATCAGTGATTGAACCTTCAAAAATTTCAGCAGCAAGGCCGATTGATTCGTTCAATGTTGGGTGAGCATGAATTGTTAGCGCTAGGTCTTCACCATCTGCACCCATTTCAATACCTAGACCGATTTCGCCCAGCATTTCGCCTGCGTTAATACCAATCATAGCACCACCGATAATACGGCCGCTTTCTTTATCAAAAATAAGCTTAGTAGAACCTTCGGTACGTGAAGAAGCAATAGCACGACCCGATGCAGCCCAAGGGAATACAGCTGTTTCAATGCTTAAACCTTGCTCTTTCGCTTCTTTTTCAGTTACACCCGCCCATGCAATTTCAGGGTCAGTATAAGCAATTGAAGGAATACACTTAGGATCAAAGTAATGTTTTTGACCAGAGATAACTTCTGCTGCAACATGGCCTTCATGAACCGCTTTATGCGCAAGCATAGGTTGACCCACTAAGTCACCAATCGCAAAAATATGTTCTACGTTAGTACGTAATTGCTTATCAACGTTAATAAAACCACGCTCATCAACATTCACACCCGCTTTATCAGCGTCTAACATGTTACCATTTGGTGTACGACCTACAGCAACAAGTACTTTGTCGTAACGTACTGGCTCTGCCGGTGCATTTTTGCCTTCAAACGTAACATATAAACCGTCGTCTTTTGCTTCAACGCCAGTTACTTTAGTTGAAAGCATTACATTAAACTTGTCTTTAACATGCTTTTGGTAAATTTTAATGATGTCTTTATCAGCAGCAGGAACAAGTTGGTCTGCAAATTCTACAACATCAATTGCAGAACCTAGTGCACGGTAAACCGTACCCATTTCAAGACCGATAATACCACCACCTAAAACAAGTAGCTTTTCAGGAACATCTTTAAGCTCTAGCGCGCCCGTTGAATCAATAACGCGATCATCCTCAGGGATGAAAGGTAAGTTTACAGGTTTAGAACCCGCAGCAATAATTGCGTTATCAAAGGTAATGGTTGTTTTACCGTCAGCGCCTTCAACATCTAAAGTGTTGCTACCAGTAAATTTACCGTAACCAGATACAACTTTTACTTTACGCATTTTAGCCATGCCGTCTAAGCCACCTGTAAGCTGGCCAACAACAGAATCTTTCCAAGAACGAACTTCATCTAAGTCAATTTTTGGTGCGCCAAAAGTAACGCCGTGAGATGACATTTCTGCAGCATCATCAATCACTTTAGCTACGTGTAAAAGTGCTTTAGAAGGAATACAACCAACATTAAGACATACACCGCCTAATGTCTCGCGAGATTCTACTAATGTAACTTCTAAGCCCAAGTCAGCAGCGCGAAAAGCCGCAGAGTAACCACCAGGACCACCGCCTAGTACAACAACTTGAGTTTTTAATTCGTTGCTCATGCTATTACCTTTATTGTTTGAACGGGACACAGCCCCAAAATTTAACTGCCATGTTTCTGCAAGGCAGAAAAGGGCATTTGTGCAAATATTGTATCATTGCAAATGATAAAAATCCCAGCTAAAAACAACTGGCTGGGATTTGATTTTACTCACTCTGTAGTGATCACATCACTAACTGGCGTATATCACTCATGTAACTTGCAAGAGTAACAGTAAAGCGTGCAGCAAGTGCACCGTCAATCACTCTATGGTCGTAAGACATTGAAAGTGGAACCATTAGCTTAGGCTCAAACTCTTTACCATTCCACTTAGGCTTCATTTCAGATTTAGACACACCTAAAATTGCCACTTCAGGCGCATTCACAATCGGCGTAAATGCCGTACCGCCAATGCCACCTAGGCTTGAAATAGTAAAACAACCACCTTGCATATCTGATGAACTTAACTTGCCATCACGCGCTTTAACAGATACTTCCATTAGTTCACGAGATAGTTCAATAATGCCTTTTTTATCAACATCTTTAAACACTGGTACAACTAAGCCATTTGGCGTATCAACCGCTACACCAATATTAATGTACTTTTTAAGGATTAAGCTTTCGCCATCCTCTGAAAGCGATGAGTTAAATGTCGGGAACTCAGCAAGCGCTTTAGCTGCTGCTTTCATTACAAACACGAGTGGCGTAATTTTAACACCCAGCTTTTTCTTCTCGTTAAGGGCATTTTGCTCTTTACGGAACTGCTCAAGGCTCGTGATATCCGCTTCATCAAACTGGGTAACATGTGGGATTTGCACCCAGTTACGATGTAAGTTTTTACCTGACAGCTTTTGGATACGAGAGAGTTTTTTCTCTTCTATTTCACCAAACTTAGCAAAATCAACTTTTGGCCATGGAATTAAACCAAGCTCACCGCCACCCGCATTGCCTTTAGCTGCTGGTACTTGACCAGACTCAACTTGCTTAACCAGTTGCTTAACATAGTTTTGCACGTCTTCTTTAACAACACGGTTTTTACGGCCCGTGCCTTTAACGTTGGCAAGGTTAATACCAAACTCACGTGCTAAACGGCGAACCACTGGCGATGCATGTGCATAAGCGCTATTGTTTTCAAAGCTTTCAGGGCTTGCTTTAGCAGATGATGCTGCTGGTTTTGACTCAGCCTGAGCTGCCGGCTTAGATTCTGTTTTAGGCGCTGGTGCTGATTTTTCTGCAGGTGCTGCAGCTGGTGCACTACCCGCCACTTCAAATACAAAAATCAATGAGCCAGTTTTAACTTTATCGCCAGTCGCTACTTTAATCTCTTTAACAGTACCTGCAAACGGCGCCGGTACTTCCATAGCTGCTTTGTCGCCTTCAACGTTTAAGATAGATTGCTCTTCTTCTACGCTATCGCCAACCGCAACCATCACTTCTGTTACTTCAACTTCGTCATCACCAATATCAGGCACGCTAACTTCTTTAGTGCTTGATGCCGATGTTTGTTCAGCAGGCTTCTCTTGTGCTTTTGAATCAGCTGCTGGGGCACTTTGGTTATCACCACCTGACACTTCAAAAACAAATACTAATGAACCCGTTTTCACTTTGTCACCAGTATTTACTTTAATTTCTTTTACTGTACCGGCAAAGGGTGCTGGTACTTCCATTGCCGCTTTGTCGCCTTCAACGTTTAAGATAGATTGCTCTTCTTCTACGCTATCACCAACTGCAACCATAATTTCAGTTACTTCAACTTCGTCATCACCAATATCTGGCACAGTGACTTCTTTAGTTGATGAAGCCGATGACGCAGCAGGTGCTACTTCATCGGTTTTTTCAGCTTCTTTAGAGTCAGCAGCAGAGTCTTGCGCTTCACCTTCAAAGATGAACACTAAAGTGCCTGTGGTAACAGTGTCACCCACATTTACTTTAATTTCTTTTACCGTACCGGCTTGTTCAGCAGGTACTTCCATCGCAGCTTTATCACCTTCAACACTTAATAGTGATTGGTCAACTTCAACTTTATCGCCAACGCTCACTAGTATTTCGGTTACTTCTACTTCATCGCCACCGATATCAGGTACTTTAATTTCAATACTCATTGCAAACCTCTTATGCGTACAGTGGATTTAGTTTGTTAGTGTCGATGTTGAATTTTTTAATTGCTTCAACAACCACTGACTTTTCAACTTCACCACGTTTAGCAAGTTCAGATAATGTCGCAACTACCACGTAGCTTGCGTTAACTTCAAAGTGACGACGTAGGTTTTCACGGCTGTCTGAACGACCGTAACCATCTGTACCCAATACTTTGTAGTTATTGCTTGGAATAAATGAACGCGCTTGTTCTGCGTAGTTTTTCATGTAATCCGTTGCAGCAACAGTTACTGAATCGTTTAATACGCTAGTGATGTATGGCGTTTTTTGCTCGCTTTCTGGGTTAAGCATGTTGAAACGTTCAACATCTTGTCCATCACGGGTAAGTTCATTGAATGAAGTTACTGAGTAAACATCAGACGCAATACCAAACTCTTCGCTTAAAATTGCCGCAGCTTTACGCACTTCAGTCATGATAGTACCTGAGCTTAATAGCTGTACGTTGGCTTTTTTACCTTCGTAGCTTTCTAGCTTGTAGATACCTTTACGAATACCTTCTTCAGCGCCTTCTGGCATTGCTGGCTGATGGTAGTTTTCGTTCATTAGCGTTAGGTAGTAGTAAATGTTTTCTTGCTCTTCACCGTACATACGACGAATACCGTCTTGCACGATTACCGCTACTTCAAATGCATAAGTAGGATCGTAAGAAATACAGTTAGGTACCGTGTTTGCAAGAATGTGGCTGTGGCCATCTTCGTGCTGTAAGCCTTCGCCATTTAACGTTGTACGACCCGCTGTAGCACCTAATAAGAAACCACGTGCCTGTTGATCCCCTGCCATCCATGCCATGTCGCCAACACGTTGGAAACCAAACATAGAATAGTAAATGTAGAATGGGATCATCGGTAAGTCGTTGGTGCTGTAAGATGTTGCAGCAGCAACCCATGATGACATTGCACCTAGCTCGTTAATCCCTTCTTGTAGAACTTGTCCTGAAGTTGCTTCTTTGTAGTAAGAAACAATATCACGGTCTTGAGGGGTGTAATTTTGGCCATGTGGGTTGTAAATACCGATTTGACGGAATAAACCTTCCATACCAAAAGTACGTGCTTCATCGGCAATAATTGGCACAATATTTTTACCAATACCTTTATCTTTTAATAAGATATTAAGTGCACGTACAAAGCCCATAGTGGTTGAAATATCACGTTTTTGCTCTTCAAGTAATGGCTTGAACGCATCTACTTCTGGTAACTGTAACTTTTCAGAGAACTTAGCAATACGTGTTGGCGTGTAACCTTGAAGCGCCTCACGACGTGCATGAAGGTACTTGTACTCTGGAGAATCTTTTTCAAGCTCTAAGTATGGCAGCTCTTTTAATTGCTCTTCAGATACTAAATCATCTAAGCCTAAACGAGAGCGTAAGTGAGCCACATGCGACATGTCCATTTTCTTAACTTGGTGCGCAATGTTTTTACCTTCAGCTGCTTCACCCATGCCGTAACCTTTTACTGTTTTAGCAAGGATTACTGTTGGACGACCTTTCGTCTCTTCTGCTTTTTTAAATGCAGCAAACAGTTTTGAAGGCTCATGACCACCGCGCTTAAGGGCGAAAATTTCTTCATCTGTCATATCAGCAACAAGTGCTGCTGTTTCTGGGTAACGACCAAAGAAATGTTCACGTACGTACGCGCCATCTTTTGCTTTATATGTTTGGTAATCACCATCAACAGTTTCGTTCATTAACTGTAGTAATTTACCTGTGGTGTCTTTAGCAAGCAGAATATCCCAACCGCTGCCCCAAACAAGTTTAATAACATTCCAGCCAGCGCCTTTAAATAGGCCTTCTAGCTCTTGAATGATTTTACCGTTACCCATTACAGGGCCATCTAAGCGCTGTAGGTTACAGTTAATCAAGTAACATAGGTTATCTAGCTTTTCACGGGCAGCAAAAGAAATAGCACCACGTGATTCTGGCTCATCCATTTCACCATCACCTAAAAACGCATATACACGTTGGTTTTTAGTGTCTTTTAAGCCACGGCCATCTAAGTATTTTAAGAAGCGCGCTTGGTAAATTGAAGAAATTGGACCTAAACCCATAGATACCGTTGGGAACTGCCAAAACTCAGGCATTAATTTAGGATGAGGGTAAGAAGGTAGGCCTTTACCATCTACTTCCTGACGGAAATTATCAAGCTGTTCAGCACTTAAACGCCCTTCAACAAATGCACGCGCATAAATACCCGGAGAAATATGACCTTGGTAATAAACTAAATCGCCACCATCAACATCATTTGGCGCTTTAAAGAAATGGTTAAAACACACTTCGTAAAATGCAGCAGACGATTGGTAAGACGCCATATGGCCGCCTAAGTCGAGATCTTTTTTCGATGCACGCAATACAATCATAATCGCGTTCCAGCGAATAATTGAACGAATACGGCGCTCAAGATTTACATCACCAGGGTAGGCAGGTTCTTGATCAACCGGAATCGTATTAACGTAGTTTGTGTTAATGCCTGTTGGCATATCAACACCGTCTAAACGGGCTTGTTCTAACACTTGCTCAAGTAAAAACTGAGCTCGTTCAACACCTTCTTCGCGCACAACCGATTCAAGAGCTTGTAACCACTCTTGTGTTTCTAGCGCGTCTACGTCAATTTTATTGACTTCAGACATATGGAGGTTTCCTTATGTTTAAAATACTAATTTTATGTATTGAATACTTCACTGTTAACTCAAGTTAGCAGTAAATGTACTTGCTTAATTTTGTTTGGTGCGTCTTAAACTACGTTCAATTCGCGAATGCTCTTTACCCGCTTCAAGCAATGCTTCTTCAATATAGGCTAAATGCGCATTACTCGCTAAGCGAGCTTGTTCAGGATTACCGTCAATCACTGCATCCATTAATAAACGCCTGTGCTCAGCTAATTGGCTGCTTATATCTGACTTTTTAAGTAACACCGTTAAATTTTGTAAAACATTCTGCTCAAGTAAGCTTTGCATCCCTCTTACTAAGTGCAGTAACACTACGTTATGAGACGCCTCAGCGATGCAAAAATGAAAGTCATTAATCGCTTTGGCTTTTTGCTTTAATTCATCTTTAGCTAATGCAATCTGCTCAAAGCTCTGTTTTACTTTTGCAAAATCGTTGCTTGTTCCGCGAAGTGCTGCGTAATAAGCCGCAATTCCCTCTAGCGCATGACGAAATTCTAATAAATCAAATTGCGATTCGGGGTGTTTACTGATCAAATCAAACAACGGATCAGTCAGCCCCTCTTCCAATTGATTTTTTACATACGTTCCACCACCTTGACGACGGGTTACGAGCCCTTTTGCCTCAAGCTTTTGAATGGCTTCACGCAACGACGGACGCGACACTTCAAATTGCTTAGCGAGTTCACGCTCCGGTGGTAACTTTTCTCCTGGTGCTAACGACCCCTCAAGAATCATGTTCTCAAGTTGTTGTAAAATAACATCAGATAATTTTGCCGCTTTAATTTTTAAAGACATCAATCAACGTCCGCGTTGTATAAGTGCTAGCAGCCCATTAAATAAGGCTTTTAACTGAATGACCTGACCAAAAGGTAAATTGGTCATACCAAATTTTGCCATACGTTATCAAAAACCGTAATTACTGTCAATTTACAGCAGTTTTAAAGCCCTAAGGCCAGCGTAACGTAATTTAAACAAAGTTCAAATAATACACAGATTACAGAGGATAAAGAAAGGTTAATAATATGAAAAACAAATGGTCAGACCAGCTGGGGTTCGGGGTTCGGCACTAGGATAAAGCGTAGCGCCTCATACAAACATACCTTTACTTTATTGTAATCGAGAGTTTACCTCCCGCATATTTAGGGTCTAGGTTAAAGATCAAAGGTTTTAAGCTCGTTCCCGTTGCTCGCAGCCCGCCCACACTAAGCTAAACACGGTGTTTAGTTTCTACCTAAAACCTAACACCAAATATATTTATTTCTGAACCACAGAGGGAACAACCATTGATTGTCACTTCTTCTGTGTACTCAGCATTCTCTGTGGTAAATAAATTACTTAAAAACTATTCACAAAGAGAAGATAATGGGTGTAAATGAGAGGCCCAAAGTGAAGTAACCCCTAGTGCCTAGAACCTAAATCCAGAGATCTAATATTTATTTTTTGAACCACAGAGGACACAGAGGCGCTTCACGCTCCACAGAGGGAACAACCATTGATTGTCACTTCCTCTGTGTACTCAGCATTCTCTGCGGTAAGTAAATTACTTAAACACTATTACACAAAGAGAGGGTAAAGAAGTTTTAAGCCCGTTGCTCATTGCCCGCAACTCGTAGCCCTCCAACACCAAGCTAAACACAGTGCTTAGCTTAATTTCTACCTAACACCTATGACCTAACCCCTAGTCTTTAACTTAAACCACCAAATAAAGTCATTAAGGCAATTAACACTAAGTAAAAAAGTACATTACGCTTGACCAGTTTGATCATGCAGGTGGCTTCAAAGGTGCAGCCGTAATAACGCTTTTCAACTTGTTCGGCGGCCAATGCCGTATAAGTAACCACCTTGCGATTTGGGCTTGAAAAGTCAAATACGAAGCGCAGCCAGCAACTAGTGCCTTTGTTAAAGTTACCAATCACTAAATAACCAAAACTGGTAATACGCGCTGGGAGCCAATCTAACCAAAACAGCAAGCGGTGAATGAGCTTAAAATGCTTGGCAATGACTTCATCACGGTTACCACTCACTAAGTCAGCAAAGGTTCGTACTAATGCATAAAAAACAGCACCGGCAACACCCAATATCACAAACCAAAATATAACCGCACAATAAAACCGGAAATTAACCCACGCTAATGTTTGACCTAAGGTTTCACCACCTTGCTGCTCCTCTGTGCGCTTTTGCCCCAATTGCAAAGCATATAAAGTGGCGGCAGTTTGGTCACCTCGAGTTAATGCATTGAGGTACGACTTATATAAGGCACGCTGTTTAGCACAACCGAAGCACACCAATAACACCGCTACATTAAAAACCAGCTGCCACAATGCAAAATCAGATAAAAAAAACAAACAAGCAACCGCAATCACCGGCAGCAATAACCAAATTAAAAACCCAGAAGCCGTGCCAAATAAACCTTTATTCGTTAATAAATTAACACTGCGATTTAAGTAGCTGTTGGCATAATGGCTTATTTGCCAATGCGCAGAGCGAGCCCCTAAACGCTCAAGTATCAGTGCTATTATTATTGAAACCAAAATCATGTAGTTACTCGCTTAATTTAGGGTCTGTTGACCTTTGCGGATTATAATTTGTTCAAACTAGGGGCGATTTAATCGCGGCGCGAGGTTTGTAACCTAGTGGGCTAAGTCAAAACCGAGCAACAAAGAGTAAATCCTCCCTAGGCAGAACCCGAAGGGCAGCGCCTGTTTGGCATTGATGCTACGTTATCGCCTATTTATGGGGAATAACCACACCACATAGGCGCTGCCTTGCCTAAATACCAAACAGACTGCTGCAAATTTAACCTTGAAAGGTCAACAGACCCTAGTTATTTAATTAGGTTAAAAAACTTACGCCAGTTAAAACTCGCTCCGGGGTCAGTTTTTCGCCCAGGGGCAATATCGCAATGCCCCACTATATTACTGGCTGTTATTTTTGGGTAGCGCTGCATAATAGCCTGCGCCAATGCAGCTAAACTTTGATATTGACCATCGGTATAGTTAGTTGTATCTGTGCCCTCAAGCTCTATACCTATACTAAAATCATTACAATTTTGTTGCCCAGCAAAGCAGGAACGCCCCGCGTGCCATGCACGTTTTTCAAAAGGCACATATTGTATAACTTCGCCACAGCGCTTAATAAAACAATGCGCTGATACCCTAAGTCCTGCTAAATCACTGAAGCTAGAATGTGCATTGCAATCAATATTCCCCATAAATAAATCATCAACGTAGGGGGTGTTAAACTCCCCTGCTGGTAATGAAATATTATGAATAACCAGCAGCGAAATATCGCTGTGAGCAGGTCGCTCGTCAAAGTGGCTACACGCACGCTGGGTAATATTATTTATAACGCCTAAAGAATCTATTTTCATACTATTTGATTTAAACTTATATGCCCGATGTCAAATGCTCTTTGAGTAAAATGGTAGGGATTGGTGTCAAGTCCATTGCCCGTTGCCCGTTGCCCGTTGCCCGTTGCCGAAAAATTTAAAACACTATTGTAAATATATTCAACACAGTGTTTGCTCAAAATAGCAGCTTGAGATAGATTTATTATCTAGAGCTCAGGTTAATCAACCAAAATTGATGTATATCAAGATGCTAATAGATTTAACCACATAAAGATAGCGTAATACCAAACCATAAAATATGATTAGCGCGTTAATTTTTAGTTTAGTTGTTAGCGGCTTCTATTTAGTAATTAAACAGAGTAAAATTTAGTTAATTAATTATCTACTATGAGCTTTTTCATGTCTATTTCGCATACCCTAATTAGCCAACTTGTTACCTTAGCCCTGGATGAAGACCTAAATAACCAAAGCGCAGAACAAGGCGACATTACCGCACAGCTTATTCCTCAAGCAGAGCAAGCCAATGCGAAAGTGATCACCCGTGAAGACTGTGTTTTTTGTGGTAAAGACCTTATTATTGAAGTATTTAAACAAGTCGACCCAAGTGTAGTTGTAAATATATGCGTGAACGACGGCGACTTAGTTAGTGCCAATAGCACCCTATTTACTGCATCAGGCTCTGCACGCGCTATTTTAACGGCTGAGCGAACTGCACTTAATTTTGTACAAACGCTTTCAGGCACAGCCACCACCACAGCACATTATGTAAAAGAGCTCAGTGGCACTAGCACGCAACTACTCGATACCCGTAAAACCATTCCGGGGCTAAGAGCATTGCAAAAATATGCAGTTAAGTGTGGCGGCGGTGCAAACCACCGAATTGGATTGTTTGATGCGTTTTTAATTAAAGAAAACCACATAGCAGCCTGCGGAGGAATTAATAACGCAGTAGCTCAAGCTAAGCTAAATCATGCCGATAAACTTATAGAGGTTGAGGTTGAATCGTTTGATGAGCTAGAGCAAGCCATTGACGCAGGCGCCGACATTATAATGCTAGATAATTTTAATCCTGAGCAAATACGCCAAGCGGTTACCATTACAAATAAGCGCGCTAAATTAGAAGTATCAGGCAATATGACCTTGGAAACGCTCAAAGCCTACTCACAAGCTGGGGTCGACTTTATCTCAAGTGGAGCGCTTACAAAAAATTTACAATCAATCGATTTATCGATGCGATTTGAATAAATAATGTAAAAACTATTTATAGTTTCTTGCGCTAATTGATTGACAGCTTTTAAAAAAGAGCATTAAATAATCCTAAAGGACTATTTGTAACAAGTTATTAAATAAAGGCGTTTTTTATAAAGTTTTTAAATACAAAAGCGCAATAAACAGTGTTAGACTCATTCATATTGACTAGTTTTAAATACTTAATTAGTTAAAAAGAATGGAGAAGCATTTGTAAGGGACAGAATAAAAATAAACGACAAGGTTTATTTTTATAATTAACTTGTAACTTAAGCGGGTTATAACTAACTTTTAATGGTTAGGTTTATACTCAAATAAGGGACGAGAAACGAATAACCGCCATGCTGTGCATTACTTTTGGGTCATTGCTTTAAGGTAATAATTTTAAAATAGTGATTACCAATGGTGCTAAAATGCCACTTGGCAAAAATGATTTTATTTTTTGTAGTAACAGGTTAAGTAAACAACATAAGTTATATTTATAATTTATACCCGTTTGGCTTACCGCAACATTATCCTTTAGGAGAGGAAACATGCAAACAATGACACAACAAAACCAAAAGGGTTTCACCCTAATTGAATTAATGATTGTAGTAGCAATCATCGGTATTTTAGCAGCAGTTGCACTACCTGCTTATCAAGACTATACCATCAGAGCACGTGTAACTGATGGATTGTCATTGGCTTCAGCAGCTAAGACAGCTGTTGCTGAAAATTCTATGAATGGAAATGCATTAGATCAAGGTTGGACAGCACCAACAGCAACAGATAATGTTACAAGCGTAGCAATCGCAGGCGCAACAGGTTATGTAACAATAACATACACAGCTAGAGCAGGCGGCGGTACAATTATATTGAGACCGCAAGCTGGTGGTGCAGATTTAACAAGTGGAACTGTTCCTGCAAACTCTTTAAGTTGGGACTGTACTACAGGTACTTTAGCTGCGGCCTATAGACCATCAAGCTGTAGATAGCATCATTTCAAGGCTGAATACCTAGTACTCAGCCTTAATTAAAATAATACAAGTAAATTAAAATATGAAAAAAGAGCCAAACCAAAAAGATACTTTTCAATGGATCGGGGTTAGTGCTCGAGGAAAAAAGCTTGAGGGAGAACTAATTGGTTCTAGTATTGCTTTGGTCAAAGCCCAGTTACGCAAACAAGGCATTACCCCCTCAAAAGTAAAACGCAAAGCCAAACCCTTGTTTGGTTTGCAAAGTGTGCAAAAAATCACCCCAAAAGACATTGCTTTAGTTACTCGGCAAATAGCTACCATGCTGATGGCGGGTGTACCACTGATTCAATCAATTGAGATGATAGGCTCAGGTTCTACCAATAAAAGCGTGAGTAAACTCATGGAAACAATTGGTGATGAGGTTAAAGCAGGGCAACCATTATCAATGGCACTCAGAAAGCATCCCCGTTATTTTGATGATTTATATTGCGATTTAGTAGCATCAGGTGAGCAATCGGGCTCTTTGGATAAAATATTTGACCGCGTAGCCCTTTATAAAGAAAAATCAGAAGCGCTTAAATCAAAAATTAGAAAAGCCATGTTTTACCCTATTGCGGTATTGGTGGTGGCGTTGATTGTAACCTCCATATTACTTATTTTTGTAGTACCACAATTTCAAGATATTTTCGCTGGCTTTGGTGCTGAACTGCCTGCCTTTACCTTATTTGTGATTGGTATATCAGAATTTATGCAAACAAACTGGTGGATAGCGCTCATTGCAGTTGTTGCCTTTGGTTATCTATTTAAAGAAGCCCATTTAAGAAGCTTAAAGTTGCGTGATGCCACCGATCGCGCCATACTGAAGCTTCCGGTTGTCGGCATGATTTTAAATAAAGCGGCCGTGGCACGTTATGCGCGGACTTTATCGACCACTTTTGCTGCGGGTGTACCATTGGTGGATGCTTTGGATTCTGCAGCCGGTGCCTCAGGTAATGCGGTTTACCGTTATGCTATTTTAGAAATAAAAGCCGAGGTAAGTTCAGGTAATCAAATGAACTGGGCGATGCGAAATTCAAAAATATTCCCCGATATGGTAGTGCAAATGGTCGCCATTGGTGAAGAATCAGGTTCGCTTGATGGCATGCTGGCTAAAGTTGCCACTATCTACGAGCAAGAAGTAGATGACGCGGTAGATGGTCTATCGAGCTTACTTGAGCCGTTAATAATGGCAGTGCTCGGCGTATTAGTGGGTGGCTTAATTGTGGCCATGTACTTACCTATATTCCAACTAGGTTCAGTTATTTAACCCCGCGTCCTTTTAAGATTTTATTTCGGTTTTAGGTTCACGAGCAACGAGCTTCGGGTTATAGGCCTAAAACCTTACACCTTGAACCTTGAACCTTGAACCTCGAACCTAACATCCTAAACCCTAACTTTGCACTTATATAAAACCACTGTATTATCAACACAGAATTTAGTTTTAGGTAAAATAAATGCAAAGTTTTTTTATTGATATCACCGCCACGATGCAAAACCATTTATGGTTTTACTTAACCACGATTGGCCTAGTGAGTTTATGTATTGGTAGCTTTTTAAATGTGGTGATTTATCGCTTGCCGCTAATGATGCAAAAAGAATGGCAAACTGAATGCCGCTTATTATTAGCCGATGAACTAACCAGCCCAAAGGCTAAACAGACCACTGAACAAACGACTAACACGTTTAACTTAGTTAAACCCAATTCATGTTGCCCAAAGTGCAAAGCGGCGATTAAACCGTGGCAAAATATCCCCATTATTAGTTGGTTATTTTTAAAAGGTAAATGCGCAACCTGTGATAACCCAATTTCAATTCGTTACCCAATCGTTGAAGCCATTACCGCTATTTTAAGCCTAGTTGTTGCTTACACTTTTGGCGCAACTGAGCAGGCTTTATTGTACATTGTAGTGACTTGGGCATTGGTAGCACTGACTTTTATTGATATTGATCACATGCTACTGCCAGATCAGCTTACTTTGCCGCTTTTATGGCTAGCATTAATCGCATCAGTTATGGGTTATACCATAGCCCCTAGCGATGCTATTATTGGTGCAGCATGTGGTTATTTAAGCTTGTGGAGTGTGTTTTGGCTGTTTAAGCTAATTACTGGCAAAGAAGGTATGGGTTATGGCGACTTTAAATTACTGGCTGTATTTGGCGCACTGCTAGGTTGGCAATCGTTATTGACCATTATTTTACTCTCAAGCGTGGTAGGCGCAGTAATAGGCATTGCCCTGCTGAGTATTCAAGGTAAAGACAAAGCAACGCCTATTCCTTTTGGTCCTTATTTAGCAATAGCCGGTTGGATAACTATGCTGTGGGGTACACAACTACAAAACAGCTATTTTAATTTTATTGGTTACTAACTATGAGTAATACACAACACCATAAAAATAACTGGGTGCTGGGCCTAACCGGTGGGATTGGCTGTGGTAAAACCGCAGTTAGCGATATGTTGGCAGAGCTAGGCATTACTATTGTTGATGCTGATATTGTAGCTCGCCAAGTGGTTGAACCTGGCTCAGAAGGACTTAATGCCATTGTTAAGCATTTTGGCTCTGACATACTCGATGAACATGGCGCATTAAACCGTAGCGAGCTAAGAGCACGTATTTTTAGTAACCCTGAGCAAAAAACATGGCTCAATGCGCTGTTGCATCCTTTAATACGCACTCAGCTTATTATTGATTTAAAAAACGCGCAAAGCGACTATGTGGTTTTAGTTGCCCCGCTATTATTTGAAAATGAGCTTGATCGCTACTGTAATCGTACTTTACTAATTGATGTACCAGTAGAAATACAAATTACCCGCACCACAAAACGTGACAATATTAGCTCTGAACAAGCAAAACAAATTATTGACGCACAGATGTCTCGTGAGCATAAACAACAAAAAGCGGATGATATTTTAAATAATAACCGCGATTTAAACGATGTAAAACAAGACTTACTTAGGCTACATAGTTATTATTTACAGCAAGCAAAGTCTACAATATAAAGTGACTGACCCAATCACAGCGCAATAAACTGATATTTTTTATCGGTAAATTATCTGCTGCATTGGTACGATTAATGTATTCCTTTCTTTTTTCTGATAAATTGCTGAGTAAAGAAGGATTAAATCAGGTGCGCAATGAATATTAACTCACCGTTACTAAGAAAATTTATTACCCTCGGCCGTGTCGATACCGATACCGTAAAAGCCAGGCAGCAAGACTTTGCGTCAACCGCAGAACTTATTTCTAAATGCGGAAAAATAGATAGCAACGATTTAGCTGAGCAATGTATTGATTTGTTTAGAGTGCCTTTTTTTGATTTAAAAGATTTTAATGTTGCACAAATTCCTGCCGAGCTAGTTAAAGAAAAGCTGATCCGTAAGCATCATATTTTACCTTTGGTACAAAAAGGCAGAAAAGTATATATTGCCGCTTCAGATCCTACCGATTACGGCGCTTTTGAAAACTTTGAATTTAGCACCGGTTTATCGTGTGAAGTGGTGGTAGTTGACTACATTCAACTCGATAATAAAATTGAGCAACTACTGGATGCTGCAGGTAGCTTAAATTTAAGTGAGGATGAATTTAAAGAGTTTGCTGAACTAGATTCTGAGCCACAAAAAGACCATACGCCAAAAGACGATGACAAAGACGACGCCCCTATTATTGTCTACATTAATAAAATTTTAATGGACGCAATAAAAAAAGGCGCTTCGGATCTTCACTTTGAACCTTATGAACATAAATACCGTATTCGCTTTCGTATCGACGGAATTTTACATGAGGTAGCCAGCCCGCCAAACACCTTGGCCAGTAAGCTATCTGCCCGTATAAAAGTTATGTCGCGCCTTGATATCGCTGAAAAACGTAAGCCACAAGATGGCCGTATAAAACTCAAAGTGACAGAACGTAAAAGTATTGATTTTCGTGTTAGTACCATGCCTACCTTATGGGGCGAAAAAATTGTAATGCGTATCCTCGATTCATCAAGTGCCATGTTAGGTATTGATGTATTAGGTTATGAACCTGAGCAGAAAAAACTCTACCTCGATGCATTAGAGCAACCACAAGGGATGATTTTAGTTACCGGTCCAACTGGCTCAGGTAAAACCGTCTCCCTGTATACGGGTTTAAATATACTCAATCAGCCAGAGCGTAACATCAGTACCGCCGAAGATCCGGTAGAAATTAACCTCGAAGGGGTTAATCAGGTACAAATAAACATTAAAGCCGACATGACCTTTGCTAATGCTTTACGAGCGTTCTTACGCCAAGATCCCGATGTAGTAATGGTAGGTGAGATACGAGATTTAGAAACCGCTGAAATATCAATTAAAGCGGCACAAACCGGTCACTTAGTACTATCAACGCTACATACTAACTCTGCACCTGAAACCATAACTCGTTTATTAAACATGGGCGTACCCGCGTATAATGTGGCCAGTTCAATTAGCTTAATAATCGCTCAGCGATTAGCGCGCCGATTATGCTCTAAATGTAAAACACCAGAGCAGTTACCCCGTGAAGAGCTTATTCGCCAAGGCTTTAGTGAACAACAAATACAGGATATGGTTTTGTATGCCCCTAAAGGCTGTGAAAGCTGTACTGAGGGCTATAAAGGCCGTGTTGGTATTTACGAGGTTATGAAAATCACCCCCGAAATAGCGCAAATTATAATGCGTGGTGGTAACTCATTAGAAATTGCTGAGGTATCACTTAAAGCAGGGTATAACAATTTGCGTTTATCAGGTATTCGTAAAGCAGCAGAGGGTGTGACCTCGCTGGCTGAGATAAACCGCGTTACTAGTTTTTAAATAAAATGCTTAGTTGCTTAACGATAAATTGAGCAGCCAAGCCTATATTAATTTGAGAGTAAATTATGCCAACTATGGTTAACTGCCCAACCTGCAAAGTAAAAGTAGAATGGTCAGCACAAAGTCCGCACCGCCCTTTTTGTTCAAAGCGTTGCCAACTTATTGACTTAGGTGAGTGGTCGTTTGAAAATAATAAAATTTCAGCACCCATCACCTCTGCAGATGAATTCAATCAAGACATGATTGAAGACATTGAAGCAATGATGGCAAAAAATGAAGATGACTTTTTTAAATAATCACTCGTGTAATATAAAAAAGCCAGCATTTAGCTGGCTTTTTGCTTTGTGTTAAAACGCTATGCTTTATGCTTGCGGTGCTTTTTGGTCATTCGCTGCTGAATTTTAGCTAACTTCTCTTTTTGCTCAGCGTTAAGTAGTTGCATTACTTGATGCTGGGTTTTTAATTTAATTAACCCCAATTGCTGTTTCTTATCTTGGCGTGCAGTTAATAACTCTTTCGCTGCATTTTCGTCAAAATTTGGCGCTGACAATAACGCATCCATTTGTTCTTTATAGGCTTGGCGCTGTGCCTGGCGCGCGTCTTTGTCTTGGCTTCTTAGCGCTTTAATTTGCGTTTTTTGCGCTGTAAAAATCGCTTTTAGTTGTGTTTGTTGCTCTTGCGTAAGTGCCAGCTTATCTGCTGCTCGCTCAGAGAGTAAAAAGCGCGCCTGAGAGTGACCTTGTTTATAGCCATCGCCTTTTGCAAATACGCTGCCCGTAGTGAGCGTTGCCGCTGTTAAACCGCAAATGAGTACTAATTTTGATAACGTGTTTACTTTAGTCATAATCATCACCTTAATATTGGATTGGTTGTTGGCTGCTAACCAGTATGTTCACTATAACTGGTTCAATGAAAAGTAACGCAAAGCAGTGTAAAGGTTATGTAAAGACTAACTATTGATACATTAAACGCGTAAAATAAAACCATTAACAGCTCGTAAGGCTTTATATATGAAACTATTAATGATTGATGATGACACCGGTTTATGCGAATTATTAAGCGAATACCTAAGTGCACAAGGCTTTAGCATTCAAACCGCACATGATGGTCAACAAGGCTTAGAGCTTGCCTTGCAAAACGATTACGCGCTTATATTACTAGACGTCATGTTGCCCTCTATAGATGGCTTTGAAGTACTGAAACAACTCAGGCAAAGTAAATTAACACCGGTGATTATGCTGACCGCTAAAGGAGAAGACTTTGACCGTATTTTTGGTTTAGAACTCGGCGCTGACGACTACATACCAAAGCCTTTTAATCACAGAGAACTACTAGCCCGCGTAAAAGCAATTACTCGCCGCATTGAACATATTAATAGTGTAAGTAATAACACTAATAAAAAGCTCTCTTTAAATGGTATTACTATTAATTTTGCTGCGCGAGAGGCCAGTATTAATAACATCCCCCTCACATTAACGGGCACCGAATACGAAATACTCGCTTTATTGATAAAACACGCGCCTGATGTAATTAGCAAAGAGCAAATAAGCGAAGATGTATTAGGCAGACGCTTAGCATCTTTTGACCGCTCTATAGATATGCATGTGAGTAATATTCGTAAAAAAATAGCCGAGCATATTGAGGGCGATAAAATTAAAACAATGAGGGGAACGGGTTATGTCTTCATCCAAGGAGAATAAAGCTCTGCGCTTTAGTTGGCTACGCCACCCACGACATTATCTGTTTTTTAAAGTGTTTACGTGGTTTTGGCTGACCATTATTGGCACTTTTACAGCGCTCTTTTTCTTGAGTAATATTTCACTAATAAACGCCATTAGCCATGATCCACTACAAGGGCCGATGCAAAAAAATCTAGAATATTTGGCACGAGGTATAGAGCGTAGCGCACATAAACACAAGCGCTCTATTAATGACATTATTACTCATCCGCGTTTAACGAAACGTAAGTTGCTTTATTTAAATTCACAAAATAGCGATGAAGTGTTGATCAGTAAAAATGTTGAGAACAATATTGATTTAAGCTTACTTAACTTTAGTAAGGGCATGCCACCACAGGTTATTTTTACTGAATATTACCAAGCTTTTGGCCCTGTGCGCATTCGGGTTCCTGAAGGGGAATTTGAGTTATATGAAATCGATATCAATCAGCAGCGACCGCTCTTTATTCGCTTAAGATTATTACCCGTTTGGTTAAAAATTACCATGGCAATTATTGCCTCGCTTACGCTTAGCTTTTTATTTAGCCGTAACTTAATTGCCCCTATAAATAGCTTAAAACAAGCCGCTATCAGGCTCTCAAACGGCGATTTAAGTGCGCGTGCAACAATAAATAGTCAGCGAAAAGATGAACTTGGAGTTTTAGGGCGCGACTTTAACCGGATGGCCGATCAACTAGAGCAACTGCTTAGCGCTCAAAAACGTTTATTAGCCGATATATCCCATGAATTACGCTCCCCGCTAACCCGTTTAAAAATGGCTACAGGACTTGCACAAATGCAGGCAAGTGAGGAAAATCAATCTTATTTGTTGCGTATTGAAAAAGAAGCTAACCAACTGGATAAAATGATAGCCGATGTATTGCAGATATCGCGCTTAGAAGCCAATAGCCAACCTTTATCGCTGCAAACACAGTCGCTGCAAGTGATTGTTGACCATGTAATAAACGATGCTCAGTTTGAAGCAAAACAGCACAATAAAACCTTAATTGTACATGGTAATGTTGAAGTAAATATAGAGTGCGACGAAATGTTGATTGCCAGTGCCTTAGAGAACATTCTGCGCAACGCCATTAAATATGCACAACATACTATTAGTATTAGCTTAAAACACAGTGATACCATATACATACAAATATGTGATGACGGCCCAGGCGTACCTAAAGCGCAACTCGATAAGTTGTGTGAACCGTTTTTTAGGCAATCAGATGCCCGCGACCGACACAGTGGAGGGACAGGGTTAGGGTTAGCCATTGCAAAAAATGCGGTAATAGCGCATGGCGGAAATTTAGTTTTATCAAACAAAGGCGCTGGCGGATTATGCGTTGAAGTAAGCTTACCAATACAAAAGAGAGACCATGTTTTATAGCACTGAAAGCGAGCTTGAAAATAACCTGTCTGCAATTACTGAGTTTTATACTAATACGCTTAAAAAAGCGTATTTAAACACAGCAGCTGGGGAATTATTTTATGCTTATGCCAAACCTAAAAATGCTCATACAGCCATTGTTATTAGTTCAGGGCGTATTGAAGGACTCGATAAATACAAAGAGCTACTTTGGGAGCTTTATTGTAATAATTTTGCTGTGTTTATTGTTGATCACCAAGGCCAAGGTCGCTCTTATCGGTTATTAAAAAACCCCCACAAAGGTTACGTAAAACAATTTGAAGATTACAGTCACGATCTTAACCAGTTTAATGAAAAAGTGGTGCAGCAGCACTGGCAAGGTAAAAAACTACTACTTAGCCATTCAATGGGCGGCGCCATTGCGTTTGATTACTTAGCACGCTATTCACATGATTTTAGTGGAGCGTTTTTATCGGCGCCCATGTTTGATATTTATACCAAAGGAATACCCAAACCAATTGCACAGTTTATCGCTGCGAGTGCGTCATTATTAGGTTTCTCAGGATGTTATGCACTAGGGCAAAGCGATTATTCAGCTGAAGAGTTTGCGCTTAATACTTTAACCAGTAGTCAAATACGTTACGAGCAATTTAGGGCAACTTATCAGCAAACCCCACTATTACAATTAGGTGGTGTGACTTATGGTTGGCTGCATACCGTTTTTTCGTTCATTAAAGCACTCGATAAGCTATCTATAACCACCCCACTATTTATAGCCAGCGCAGAAAATGACGAAGTGGTTGATAATCAAGCCCAACATAAGCTCGCAAGTAGGCATAAAAATACCCTAATCAAGCAGTTTAAAGGAGCTAAGCACGAGCTGTTTTTTGAACGTGATGATATCCGCCAATCACTGCTAACTAGCCTGTATAAATTTTGCGAGTCTGTAAATTAACCTCAATTATAGATAATAAATCTATCTCAAGCAGAGTTCAGATTAGGTTAACGACTAAGCGAGAGCGGATCTAGATGAATCAATATATCCACTTGTGATTCAAACTGCTGAGTGATCATGGCTTCCACTTCGTCTGCTACTTTATGGGCACGAATAAGTGGTAAATTGTCATCAAGCTCTAAATGCAGCTGAATAAATTTAACTTTACCACCTTGTCGAGTACGAATACCGTGCACCCCATAAACGTCATTATGATTACGGGCTATTTCAAAAATACTTTGCTTTTCTTCATCGGGTAGCTCTTTATCCATTAAGTGTGAGGCACTCTCGGTTGCTATATCCCAGCTGTTATAAAGTAAATATCCTGCCACACCTATGGCAAATAACGGATCAGCATACAGCACCCCATAATAAGCAAGTAAAATAGCAAGTAGCACCGCTGCATTTAAAATTAAATCGCCTTTGTAGTGCACAGAATCTGCTTTTATAGCGATTGATTCTGTATACTTTACGACTTTATTTTGCACATACACAATCACTAATGTACACACTATGGCAAAAATACTCACCCATACACCTAATAATGAATGCGTCAGCTCTACGGGGTTAATGAGACGCTCAATACCATGAAACGCCAATAAACAACCCGAGCCTGCAATAAAAGCGGCCTGCCCTAACCCTGCAAGCGCCTCTGCTTTACCGTGGCCAAATCGGTGGTCGTCATCCGCAGGACGCAGCGCGTACGATAAAACCAAAAAGCTCATTAACGTTGCTGTGATATCCATTAATGAGTCGGTTAATGAGCCAAGCATTGACGCAGAACCCGACGCTAGCCACGCCCATGCCTTGGTCGCAATCATTAGGCTGACCATAACCATGGTCACTATGCTAGAGGCTTTAACCCAAAATTCATAACTGCGATTATGCACGTATCTTTCCGCTGTAAGCTGTATTTA
The DNA here is from genome assembly GCF_013393115.1 of Pseudoalteromonas sp. Scap03. Lineage (GTDB taxonomy): Bacteria > Pseudomonadota > Gammaproteobacteria > Enterobacterales > Alteromonadaceae > Pseudoalteromonas. The sequence goes on from NZ_VDEU01000001.1 coordinate 343,675, forward strand.
ATGTTTTCAGTATATCATTTTTTATTCATTGTTCGTGTATACTGAGCTCGTCAAATTAAAGATTTTATAGGGCTTATTGTGCTGGATATTGTTTTATACCAACCTGAAATTCCGCCTAACACCGGGAATATCATTCGTTTATGTGCCAATACAGGCTTTGCACTTCATTTAATTGAACCATTGGGGTTTGAGTGGGATGACAAACGTGTAAAACGCGCTGGCCTTGATTATCACGAATTTAGCCATGTGCAACGCCATGCTTCATTTGAAGCTTACTTAGAAAAGTGCCAGCCTAAAAAAGTGTATGCGTGCACTACTAAAGGTAGTCAATTTCATCACCAAGCACAGTATGAAGCGGGTGACTGTTTGGTATTTGGTCCTGAGACTCGAGGTTTGCCTGATGAAATGATCCAAGCATTACCCAATGAGCAACGTGTTCGTATTCCTATGCAAGCCGATAGTCGCAGTATGAACCTATCTAATGCAGTAGCTGTGTTTGTGTATGAATCTTGGCGCCAACTTGGTTTTCCTAACGCCCAATAAATTAAACTGGCGTTTAAATTTAGTAACTTTAAGCGCCACTAAGTATTAGGATCTGTTGACCTTTCAAAGTTGAATTTGCAGCAGTTTGTTTGGTATTTAGGCAAGGCAGAGCCTAGGTGGTGTGGTATTCCCCACAAATAGGCGATAACGCAGCATCAATAACAAACAGGCGCTGCCCAAAGGGTTCTGCCTAGGGACGATTTACTCTTTTTTGCTCGGTTTTTACTCATTCTTACATGGATGTAAGCCAGTAGAATAACGCAGGAGCAGTTATCAAGCCCACTAGGTTACAAACCTCGCGCCGCGATTAAACCGCTCCTAGTTTGAACAAATTTTAATCCACAAAGGTCAACAGACCCTTATCACTGACTATTTTTCAAAATCTATAAACTTGTACTAAGCTAATAATAATATTCCTTTTTAAAACGTTAAATTATGAAAAAATTATTACTTAGCTCATTCCTACTTTGCTCAACTTCATCACTTGCGGCAACTTCGGCAACAGTAACTGTTGTTTCTGATTATTTATTCAATGGTGTTAGCCAAACTCAAGAGGACCCCGCCCTACAGGCTAGTTTTGACTGGGCTGGAGACACTGGTTTTTATGCTGGTGTTTGGGGTTCAAATGTCGACTTTGGAGAAGGTACAGACATAGAAGCAGACGGTTATTTAGGTTATTTTACTAGACTAAACGATTCTATAAACCTTGACGTAGGCATAGCTCAATACACCTACCATGGCGAGGACTTTAGCTCAGACTATAACTATGCTGAAGCGTACGCTAAGTTCAATTATGGTAATACTAATCTAAACTTCTGGCATGCATGGGATTACTTTGGTACGGGTGCTGGCCACAGCATTGTAATGATCACGCACAACTTTCCCATTAATGATGCTTTTTCGATTGATATAGGTGCCGACTACTCACTCAGCCATGATGACGACAAATGGCAGTGGGAAGCTGATGATGATAACTATATTCATTGGCGTGTTGGTGCTAATTACACTATCAACGACTGGAACTTATCGGCCAGCTATGAAGACACAGACTTAGACACCTATGGTGACTCGACTATACTTCTTTCAGTATCAAGAACATTTAACTTTTAAGGTTACGCTATGAAAACATTATTACTATTAATATTATTAGGTTTTTCAAACTTAGTCTGTGCCGATACCGTTTACTTAACGTCATTAGCTTGGCCGCCTTATGCTGATAAATCACTCGATCAACAAGGTGCATCTGTTGCTGTAGCAAAAGCCGCATTTAAAGCTGAAGGGCACGAGCTTGTTGTAGACTTTTTCCCATGGTCTCGCGCAGTTAATTCTGCAGCTCAAGCAAATTCAAAGTATGTTGGTTATTTTCCTGAGTATATGCATGACACGTCTGATTTTGTATTTTCAAATCCAACAGGTACAGGTCCACTTGGGTTAGTACAAAACAATGTAAAACCTATCACTTTCTCTACTACCAGTGATTTAGCTGGTAAGCGTATAGGTGTGGTGCAAGATTATGTAAATACTAAAGAGCTTGACGATATGATTGCCGCGGGTTCGATAAAGGGTGATGCAGTCCCCTCCGATGTACTAAATATCAAAAAAGTTGCAGCTGGTAGAATTGATGCAGCAGTTATTGATGCCAATGTGCTTAATTATTTACTAAGTACTGATAAATCACTGGCAAGCATGAAAAGTAAAGTATCAATGAATGAAACATTACTTGAAGATAAAAGCCTTTATATTGCATTTAGAAACGATGCCGAAGGAAAAAAATGGCAACAAATCTACAACTCAGGGTTAGAGAAGATAGATGTTAATGCAATAATGTCAAACTACTTAAAGTAAGGACATCCTTTGACCCGTTCAATTTTATTTAGGCTTGTAGTTACCACGTTGAGCGCTATGATATTGGTGCTGTTGTGCTTTGGAATTTATGATTATACCACCCAAAGTAAGCAACTAAAGCAAAAACTTGATACTGAGATTAGCCTAGCTAAGGAACGTATTGGTTTATCGTTACCCAATGCAATGTGGAACTTTCAAGACGAGCTCGCAAATAAGTTAATAAAAGCTGAAGTAGCTTCTGATAATATTTCTAAAATAACAATTTATGATACTAATGAGCAAGTTTTTGCAGAAACAGACGGTGTAAAAACACAGTCTGTTATACAAAGTGAACTTATTTATGATGATTCAGGTACTCCTAATAAAGTCGGCTCAGTGAGTCTTTACGTTGAATACAGTCATATTGATAAAGTATTAACTGAATTGGCGATATTTTTAGTCATTGAGATGCTGTTGCTTGCCAGTATTTTGGGAGCTGTTTTAGTTTATATTTTTAAAAAACTAGTTGCGCAGCCTCTATCTGAGGTAGCAGAAAAAATGGCAATGATAGCCAGTGGTGATGGCGACCTAACACAAGAAATCGTTGTTAGACGCGATGACGAAATAGGTCAACTGGCAGCCTCTTTTAATAAGTTTGAGCATAAAATTGCAGCGCTTATAAATGGTTTTAAATTGTCGGTAGATGATTCGCTTAGTGTTGCAGGTAATATCTCATCACTAAGCGCAGAAGGCGTGCACTATTTATCCACACAACAGGTAGAAACAGACCAAATAGCGACAGCCATTACACAAATGGCTTCCTCTGCAACCGAAATAGAAAATAACGCAAAGCATACTTTGAACTCTGCAGAAACTGCAAATATTGATGCACAAAAAGTTCATGAAGCTTTTTTAAACTCTATTAACTCTATTGAAAGTTTAGTCGGTCAACTTGATGAATCATCTAGAGTAATAGGTACTTTAGAAGAATCTGTTCAGGATATTGTATCAGTACTTGACGTTATTCAGGCTATCGCAGAACAAACAAACCTACTGGCATTAAACGCCGCTATTGAAGCAGCTCGAGCAGGTGAGCAAGGGCGAGGGTTTGCCGTAGTTGCTGATGAAGTACGTTCTTTGGCAAGTAGAACACAAAAAAGCACAGCGGAGATCCATACTACCATTGAAAATTTGCAAAAAGGCTCTCAATCTGCAGTAAATGTCATGCAACTTAGTAAAAATATGAGTCAAGACAGTATGAGTGCCGCAACTGCAGCGAGCGAGCTGATTGCAAATATTTCTGACGCAATTGGATCAATTACCCAAATGTCGAGCCATATTTCAAGTGCAGTTACCGAGCAAAGCACCGTTGCTGAGGACTTAAGTAAAAATATTAATGAAGTGGTATCGGCTGGACAAAGTAGTATGGCTAAAATTGAACAAGTTCAAACTTACTCTCGGGATATGCAAGAGCTAGCGGCACAATTAAAAGATTCTGCCAGTGTTTTTAAAACGTAACCTAAAACTGAGACAAGTAGACTGTTGAAAGTTGTATTTATTCAAGATCTAGTGACATTTAAAGGTTAAGTTTACAGCTGCATGTTTGATCTGGAGGTAAGATTGAGTCTATGTAGTGTGGTTGGCCATAAATAGGCGCAGCAGTTATTGATGCTAATGCATTAAAGTACTTACTGAGCACAGATAAATCCCTTACCAGCATTGCAAGTAAAGTTGCGATGAACGCAAATTTACTTGAAGAGAAAAAACTATATATTGCGTTTAGAAACGATGCAGAAGGACAAAAATGGCAACAAATTTATAATAAAGGTTTAGCCAAAATAAACGTCAATCAAATAATGACAAACTACTCTAATTAAGCGTATATGTCGTAATAGCTTTATTAAAGCAACCTTAAGATTAGCACATTTGCCAATACCTTAAGGTTGCTCACTATGAATAACACTTAAGGTAGGCAATAATTGATTTTAATAAATTTGGTGTTATTACTCAGAAGTTTGTTCTCTACCAAGTAATGCCATAGCAGCTGCTTTCATGCCTTTATTCTCATAAAGCACTTTGTATATTTGCTCAGTGATTGGCATTTCAACGCCCGCACGCTGCGCAAGTAAATACACTTCTTTGGTATTTCTGAAGCCTTCAACTACTTGGCCGATTGATGCAATCGCATCATCAACACTTTCACCTTGACCTAAGGCTAAACCAAAACGGCGGTTGCGCGACTGATTATCGGTACAGGTTAGAATTAAATCGCCTAAACCAGCCATCCCCATAAAGGTCTCTGGTTTCGCACCTAGGGCACAACCCAAACGCGATAACTCTGCTAAACCACGAGTAATAAGCGCGGTACGTGCATTTGCACCAAAGCCGACACCATCAGAAATCCCTGCACCAATAGCAATCACGTTTTTAACCGCACCACCAAGCTGTATGCCAATAAAGTCGTCATTGTTGTACACTCTAAACGATCGACCGCAATGTAATAAATCGGCAATTTGTTTCGCAAATGCTGATGACGTTGATGACACCGAAATGGCAGTTGGTGAACCCTTCGCCATTTCTTTAGCAAAAGTTGGCCCCGAAAGCACCGCTAATGGCACTTCTTCACCGAGTTCTTGCACTGCCACTTCTTGCAATAAACGCCCAGTATCAGGCTCAAGTCCTTTAGTAGCCCACGCTATTTTTGCATCAGAGCGCAAAGCCGGTTTAATTTGCTTTAACGTGTCAGCAAACGCATGACTCGGCACAACAACTAAAACAATATCGCTAGCTGCTGTTGCATGCTGTAAATCAGCTTCAAGAGTTAAGGTGTCAGGAAAAGGAATATCAGGTAAGTAACGTTGATTTTTTCGCTCAGCTGCAAGCGTCGCAACGTCTTGACTATTGCGTCCCCATAAAGTCACTTTGTGACCATTTCGGGCTAAACAAATAGCAAGGGCGGTGCCATATGACCCCGCCCCTAAAACAGTAACAGCTGATGTTGCTGTATTCATAAATTATGCGTCTGCTGAAGCCTGCTCAGCTTGCGCTGTGCGTTGCTGCATGTACTGTGCAAATAATGCGTCAAAGTTAACTGGCGCAAGATTAAGTTGTGGAAACGTACCACGATTTACTAAGTTCGATACCGCTTCACGTGCATATGGGAATAACACGTTAGGACAGAATGCACCCAGCATGTGTGCTAATTGCATTTCTTCAACTTCAGCAATAGTAAAAATACCTGCTTGCTGAATTTCACACAAAAACGCAGTTTCTTCACCGATAGATGCCGTCACAGTTAATGCTAAAACAACTTCGTATACACCTTCATCAAGCTTATTAGAGCGTGTATCTAAATCTAATTTTACTTCTGGAGCCCACTCTTTTTGAAAAATAGCTGGTGAATTTGGCGTTTCAAACGACACATCTTTAGTGTAAATACGTTGAATAGTAAACTGTGCGCCTGCATCAGCTTCTGCTGCTGCGTTTTGATTTTGTTCGTTCATTGTTATTCCTAACCTGTTATTTATTATAATTAATTAAATTAAGCACTCAGCTTAGCGTCAAGGTGACCTTGTGCTTCTAGTGCCATCATGTCGTCACAGCCACCGATGTGTTCATCGTTAATAAAAATTTGTGGAACCGTGCTTGCGCCACCGGCTTTGGCGATCATTTCATCGCGAAGCTCTGGCTGAACGCCAATATCAATGTTTGTGTATTCTACACCTTTGCTGTCTAACAGCGCTAATGCGCGATGACAAAAAGGACAATATCCTTTGGTGTATAAAACAACGTTACTCATAATTAATCCTTAATCGGTTTAGCTAAGAGATATTAGCGACCGCTTGTTGTTGGCAGACTTGCTGATTGCCACGCACCCATACCGCCAGATAAAACATAAACCTGTTCATAGCCTGATTTATGCATTGCAGTTGCAACACCTGAGGCAGTCATGCCTGCAGCACATACCACTATAATGGGTTTGCTCTTATACTTTTCAAGGGTTGAGAAATCAGATTCTTTAGCTTTTTCTGGGTTTAAGTGCACAGCACCGGCAATATGACCTGTTTTAAACTCTTTTTGCCCGCGCATATCAACAACCTGACCGTCTTCGCGGTTAATAAGTAACGTTAACTGCTGAGGATTGATCTGACGAATTGCTGAAAATTTACTTTTTATTGCGCCACTAACAATAAGAAACGCAATCGCAACCCAAGCTAGGCTTAGAATTGGATGATTTGAGACAAATTCAATATATTGATCCATTCGACTTCCACTATAAAGTTACATGCTAAAACAGGGTGTTTTAGATATTTAATTCATATTTATTGAACTTACACAATGAGCAGTCACTCACCTGTAATTCAATTTAGAGCACTGTTAGGCTACTCTGAATTTTACCTACACATAGGCTTAGCTTACCCCACAAGCCTATTCAATACTTGAATAAAATAGGGATTAGCCGCGCAAGTATACCCAAATCAGCTAAAAATGCGAGTTTAAGCAGGCTTGTAAGCCACAATGTAGTGCTCTTTTAACTGAAAAATAACCTAACCCTTTAAAATATTCAATTGAGAGAGTGAGCTCATTGAAAATTTTTAATATCTTCTTTTCATTGCTGATCCTAGCTATAAAACACGGTATGCTTAAGCTTGGCATGTTGGCATTAATGTTAGCGTGTATTTTAGCAACGCTAGGGTCTGTTGATCTTTCAAGGTTAAATTTGCAGCAGTCTGTTTGGTATTTAGGTAAGGCAGAGCCTATGTGGTGTGGTTATTCCCCATAAATAGGCGATAACGCAGCATCAATGCCAAACAGGTGCTGCCCGAAGGGTTCTGCCTAGGGGCGATTTACTCTTTGTTGCTCGGTTTTTACTTAGCTCACTAGGTTACAAACCTAGCGCCGCGATTAAACCGCCCCTAGTTTGAACAAATTTTAATCCGCAAAGGTCAACAGACCCTAATAGGAGTGACTATGACAGAGCATAAAAAACCACTGGTATTAATGATTTTAGATGGCTGGGGATACAGAGAAGATGAGCAAAGCAATGCCATTTTAGCTGCTAATACCCCTGTATTAGATGAGCTTTGGGCAACTCGCCCTCATACATTAATTTCAGCATCGGGTTTAGATGTGGGTCTTCCTGGTGGTCAAATGGGTAATTCTGAGGTTGGCCACGTTAATTTAGGTGCTGGTCGTATTGTGTATCAAGATTTTACTCGCATCACAAAAGCCATTGATGATGGCGAATTTGATACAACCCCTGCACTGGTTGAAAACATTGATAAAGCTGTTCATGCCAACAAAGCCGTTCATATTATGGGACTGCTAAGCCCTGGTGGCGTTCATAGTCACGAAGATCATATTGTGGCGAGTATACAATTGGCTGCAAAACGCGGCGCTAAAGAGGTGTACTTTCATGCCTTTTTAGATGGCAGAGATACTCCCCCGCGCAGCGCTAAAGCATCAATTGAGCGTATTGAAGCCTTGTTTAGCGAGCTTAAATGTGGCCGTTTAGCCTCATTAATTGGTCGTTACTATGCCATGGACAGAGACAACCGCTGGAACCGTGTTGAAAAAGCGTATAATTTAATCACCCTAGGTGAAAGCGACTTTGATTATGAAGATGGCGTAAACGCACTTAACGCGGCTTATGAGCGCGATGAAAATGACGAATTTGTAGCAGCAAGTACTATTACCCCAAAAGGTAGCGAATCTGTAAAAGTAAATGATGGCGACACCATTATATTTGCCAACTTTAGAGCAGACCGCGCACGCGAAATCACTCGCGCCTTTGTCGAACCTGATTTTGACGGCTTTAATAAGAAAAAATCGCCCGAGCTTAGTGCCTTTGTGATGATGACTGAATACGCTGCTGATATTGATGCGCCAGTGGCTTTTGGCCCAACGCCGCTTAATAACGTACTTGGCGAATGGTTTGAGAAACAAGGTAAAACTCAGCTACGTATATCAGAAACTGAAAAATATGCTCACGTTACCTTTTTCTTTAGTGGCGGACGCGAAAATGAGTTTGACGGCGAAACTCGCGAGCTAATCCCATCTCCTCAAGTAGCAACGTATGATTTACAGCCAGAAATGAACTCACAAATGCTTACCGATAAACTCGTTGCAGCAATAAAAAGTGGAAAGTATGATGCCATTATTTGTAACTACCCTAATGGCGATATGGTCGGCCACTCAGGTGTATTTGAGGCGGCAGTTAAAGCCTGTGAAGCAGTAGATAGCTGTATTGGTCGTGTAGTTGATGCCCTTAAAGAATACGGTGGAGAAGCACTAATAACTGCTGATCATGGTAATGCAGAGCAAATGGCAAACCTTAAAACAGGCCAAGCGCACACAGCACATACTAGCGAGCCAGTACCCTTTATTTATGTAGGTCGTGACGCACAAGCGCATACCGGTAAAGCCTTGAGCGATGTTGCACCTACTATGCTGCATTTAATGGGTTTGGAACAACCTGCAGAAATGACCGGTTCGCCAATTATGGTGTTGAAATAATTTATGAATAAAAGCGCATGCCGCATCATTGCGTGTATATGTGTACTAAACTCATTAGCCACTGGCGTTGCAGTGGCTAATGAAGATCGTACCAAAAAAGACCTATCCCAAGTACAAGTTGCTTTAGAGCAAAGCCAAGCTGAGTTTCAACAACAGCAAAAAGAAATAGCTAAACAGCAGCAAAAACTAAAAACACATGAGCTAGCTATAGCGAAAAACGCTAAAGCACTTAATATGGCTGAGCAATCCGTTAAAAAAACACAACAACAGCAAGCAGAGCAACAACAACGCGCGGCAAAGCTTGAAAAACAACAAGCCCAATTTCAACGTATTTTAGCAGCACAGTTAAAAAGTGCTTATATGGCAGGTAGCGATGACTATTCAAAAATGCTACTTAACCAAGAAGATACCGCCAAATTTGAACGCACACTTAGCTACTATAACTACCTGAATAAAGCTCGTATAAAGCAACTTGATGATCTTAAAGCACTGCAAGTTGAGATTGCAAAAAATCAAGCTGAGCTTGCGAAAACAAAAGAGAGGCTCGTTGCTTTATTTGAAGAACAAAAAAGACGACAAGCAGCACTTCTTGGGGCTAAAAATGAGCGCCAAGCAAGCTTACAAAACCTAAAAAAGCAGTTAAATAAAACCAAAAATTCCATTAGCTATTTAGAAGAAAACGAACAAACTCTGATCGCCACTATCAAAGAACTTGAAGAAGAAAAAGTTACAAAAATTGAACTACTTGGCTTAAATCGTAATAAAGGAAAATTAAACTGGCCGAGCAAAGGAAAATTAGCGCATAGGTTTGGTCAACGTAAGCACGGCGGAATAAACTGGAAAGGTGTATTAATTTCTGCATCTGAAGGGACTTCAGTTAATAGCATTGATAATGGCCAAGTAGTATTTGCCGACTGGTTAAAAGGCTATGGCTGGGTAATCGTACTTGACCATGGTCAAGGTTTTATGAGCTTATACGGACACGCACAAACCTTGCTAAAAGACGTGGGTGATATGGTCAGAAAAGGTGAAAGTGTTGCATTAGTTGGGCAAAGCGGTGGACAAGCCGATTCTGGTCTATACTTTGAAATACGTCATAAAGGACGTGCTGTTAATCCCATAAAATGGTGCAGGCGTATTTAATATCAAAATAGCTGCATCCTGTTAGAGGCAGTTATGATAAACACACACATTTGCCAACAAAAAACCTCTGTGAAAAAGCGTGCACCCTGCTTTTGTTTTATCTTATTTGTTTTATTAGTGTTTTTTGGCTTTATAAATACAGCCTATGCAAGCTCGGTTAAAGACTTAGAAAGCCAAAAAATAAATGAAATACTGTTTAATATTCACACCTACTACGTTGATGATTTAGCACTGCAAAACAGTGAGTATATTGAATACAACTCGTCTCAATTTGAACGCTTATACTCTAAGCTCGACGCCTACTCTAAGTATTTAGATAAAAATGAGCTAAATGCATTATTTAATAACACGAATGGTCGCTATACCGGCCTAGGTATAGAAGTAAAAAGCATCGAGCAACGCACCACGATTGTTAAAGTAATTAATAATTCACCAGCCAAACAAGCAGGACTTCGCTCAGGCGATATAATTACTGCCGTTAATCAGCACTATGTAGAAAATAGTCCGATTGATTTAGTTGCACAATACATCAAAGACAGTGCTAACGGTAAAGTACAGCTAAGTATTACCCGTAATAACACTCAAACACCGCTAATATTTAATCTCAGTAGAAAACAAATTAAGCTAACGAGTGTAAACAAGCAACTACTTGACTCAGGTAGCGGTTATATCGCTATTAATAACTTTTCTAATCACACTTTGCATGAAGTTGCCTTGCAAATAGCCGCCATGCAAAACCATTATGGCCATTCATTAAAAGGCCTAATTATTGATTTACGAGATAACCCGGGAGGCACTTTAAAGAGTGCAGTTGCGGTAGCAGACCTGTTTCTTCAAGATGGCTTAATTGTAACGACCAAAGGGCGCTTTTATGATTCGAATCAATCTTTTTACGCTAAACGCGGCGATATTTTGAAAGGTGCTCCGATTGTTGTCCTGATTAATGAAAATTCAGCCTCAGCAGCAGAAATACTGGCTGCAGCGTTAAAAGAAAATCTACGTGCAAAAATAGTAGGGAGTCAGTCGTTTGGTAAAGGAACAGTACAATCACTTATTCCATTAGGCGACGGCGATACCGCCTTAAAACTAACCACCGCACGTTACTTTACGCCACTGGGAGAGTCTATTGAAGGGATTGGCGTAACTCCAAATGTGGCGATTAATCAAACAACACTTCCACAAACAAATAAAGCCGTTATAATAAAAAATGAACAATCAGAACAAAACACCGTTTTTAACGCTGAAGAATTAGCCGATATCCAGTTAGTAAAAGCAAAACAGCTACTTAGCATGCAATAAAAACGGTAAACTATTTAAAGATAATAAAAATTATAAAACGTGAAAATTATAAATTTAATGGTGTTAGCTGGGCTTTTTTTAATCCTATTTGCTGCACCCTATGGTGTTAAAGCCAAACAAATAGCCATAGTGATCGATGACATAGGTTATCATCAACGTGACCTAGAATTCCTAAGTTTACCTGGGCAATTGTCTTATTCAATTTTGCCTCATACCCCCTATTCTCAAATATTTGCAACCCTTGCTAGTCAGTCAAATAAAGAGCTCCTGTTGCATGTGCCTATGCAAGCTTTAAATGGTAAAAAGCTAGGCCCTGGGGCACTTACTTTAAATATGGATAAAGCACAACTTCAACAAACACTCGGTAATGCACTGGCGAGTTTGCCACAAGTTAAAGGGGTTAATAATCATATGGGTTCTGCACTCACTCAGCAAAGCCAAGCAATGAAGTGGACCATGGAAGTACTTAAAAAGCGTCAGTTGTATTTTCTCGATAGCCGAACAACCGAATTAAGCCAGGCGCAAAATGCAGCTAACTTTTTGGGGGTAGAAAATATTGGTCGGCATGTATTTTTAGATAATATAACTACCCCTGAGCAGCTACAATTTAGGCTAGAAGAGCTAAAGTCAAAAGCAACTAAATATCAGTTTGCCATTGCAATAGCACACCCCTACCCCGAAACTATCGATTTTTTACGCCAAGCTTTGCCGCAATTAATCGAGCAAGGATTTGAACTGGTACCAGTATCACAGCTGGTAGAACGTAAGTATGTACAAATAGCCCAACAACAAGCCATTTCATTAAACTGATGGAGTAAGCGAACGCCTTACCCCAACAGTTAATTTAACTCAATTATAAGTATGGTATTTATAAAACAAATGTCGCTACCTTGGCATTTAGATCTGTAGCTCTGTCTTTTAATACTTCGGCTTGGCTTAAATGCGCGGTAGCTGAGGTAGTTATTTCATCGGTTACATCTTTAATAGCAACCGTATTTCTAGTAATTTCATTGGTCACTTGCGTTTGCTCTTCTGCTGCAACCGCTATTTGACCCGCCATATCAGAAATCTCATTTACCGCCAAAGTAATTTCTTCTAGTGCGTGTGCGGCAGCATTTACATCATCCACACTATTGTTGGCATAGCCCTTACTGCTGTCCATCAAGCTCACTGCTTTTTTAGTGGTGTTTTGTAAGGTTTCTATAGTGGTATAAATTTCGGCTGTAGAGTTTTGTGTTCTTCTTGATAACACGCGCACTTCATCGGCAACCACTGCAAAACCACGCCCCTGCTCTCCCGCACGGGCGGCCTCTATTGCAGCATTAAGCGCTAAGAGATTTGTTTGCTCAGCAATTTCTTGAATGGTAGTTAAAATGCTCGATATAGCCTGAGCATGCAAACTTAATTCACCAATAACTGTGGTAGTTTGGTCTATTTCGCCCGCGAGTGAATTAATCGTGTTTCTGGTTTTATCAACTAACAACTTACCTTCACGGCTACTTTGTGCCGATTGTTGCGATGCGGTTGCAGTGTTTTCTGCATTAGCGGCAATTTCATGGGTTGCACTCGCCATTTCTGTGACCGCGGTAGCAACCATAGCCACTTCTTGTTGCTGACGCTGCAACTCACTGACACTGCTTTGGTTGGTGATTAAGCTTTTCTCTGCATCAAAGTCTAAGTCAGTAGCTAATTGACGAATATGACTGATCAGTTCATGTTGGCTGCTAACAAAACGATTAAAACTATCAGCCAGAACCCCAACTTCATCTTGCGTATCAACAGTTATACGTTGAGTTAAATCACCGTTACCATCTGCAATTGTTGATAAAGCTTGCGATACTCGGCTCAAAGGTGCGAGCAATACACCCAATAGCCATGAAATAGCCAACACACTCAGTAAAAGTGCTACCGCAACCAGCACTAATTGAGTCAGCAATAAACTAATAAGCGGAGCCTCTAAAGTTTGTTTATCCAATACAAACAACAACTGCCAATCTGTATTGTTAATGTTTTCACCCCAAACTAGCTTCTCTCGGCCTTCAACCTCAAAATAAACAGGAGTGAATTCACCGTTTTGGCTGTTAGATAAAATCAATTGATGATTTATTTTCGAGTCAATACGCGTAATATCTGCCATTACTTTTCTAGCGTCTTTATAGGCAATCACAGTGCCATCTTTATGCATCATAATGGCGTATCCATCTGCAGGTAAAGACATTGTATTGACGCTATCGACCAAGGTCTCAATCGACAAATCCCCCGCAACCACACCGCTTTGCGTGGTTTTAGCAATAGAAACAACCAACTGATTAAACGCGGTATCTAAATAAGGTTTGGTAATTACGGTGCTACTTTGAAGCAGTGCTTGTTTATACCATGGACGAGTGCGCGGATCGAAGCCGGTGCGATCAATACTGGGATCAGAGTCAGTCATTTTTCCGCTACTATCTCCAAAGTAAGTTAACTGAAAGCCACCTGAAAATGCTGCTTGCTGAAGTGCGCTGAGCGTGTTGCCCTCAACCTTATTCGCAACCGATTTAATTATCTGCTGACGACTAGCTAGCCAATCTTCAATACTCGTAGCCTGTTGCTTACCAGATTGGCTTACGTTATCAATACTGCTTTTTAGCAGTAACGCTTTTTGAGAGGTATAGCTATTCCACGACAGCAATAAAATAATAACGGCTAGGGCAAGAACGACCGATAGCAAGATTTTTTTCTTTAGTGAATATGAGTTCATATTGAGTGTAAATACTCGCGTTAAATGAAATTGAAAGGCAACAAACCAGTAATTAAATGACTTAATTTAGGCTACGATTTGAGCGATAAGTCGCTCAGGTGCGCGAATATTTTCATATACCCAAATTAAAAACAAACTAAAATCATGTATTTAAATTAAAACCAAACTTATTCATTAATTTTAAATAGCGTATATTTAATTAAAAGATACATAGATGTGACTAGAGGTAAGCAGAACAAGAAAAACGATACTTTCTATTAACCTTTTTAGTTAGCTTTTTTAGTTAAAAAAAAGCCCCGCATTTTCATGCAGGGCTTTATCAGTTTTTTAGTGCGACTAACTCATCGCGCTTTGTAATTTTTTCATTGCTGTTTTTTCCAGCTGGCGAACACGCTCTGCTGATACGCTGTATTTTTCAGCCAGCTCTTGCAGTGTTGCTTTATCGTCTGACAACCAACGAGCACTAACAATATCTTGAGAACGCTCATCAAGAGTTTTCAAAGCGCTAAATAAACGCGTATGTGACTGTTCTTGCCATTGTTGCTGTTCAATGTCGTCAGCTAAATCAGCAGAACCATCGGTTAAGTACTGTACCGGTGAGTAAGTACTAGTTGGCGCGTCATCATTATCGTCGCCAGTTAAATCAAAGCCCATGTCTTGGCCGCTCATACGCGATTCCATTTCACGTACTTCTTTTTCACTCACACCTAGCTCGCTAGCTACTGTGCTCACTTCAGCTTGGTTAAACCAACCTAAACGCTTTTTATTTTTACGTAAGTTAAAAAACAATTTACGTTGTGCTTTGGTCGTGGCCACTTTAACGATACGCCAGTTTTTAAGCACAAACTCATGAATTTCGGCTTTAATCCAATGAACGGCAAATGAAACCAAACGTACACCCACTGATGGGTCAAAACGTTTTACTGCTTTCATCAGTCCGATGTTACCTTCTTGAATTAAATCAGCTTGAGGTAACCCGTAACCCGAGTAGCTTTTAGCTATGTGCGCTACAAAGCGCAAATGCGACATAATGAGTTGCTTTGCAGCACTAAGATCGCCTTCTTCCTGAAGTCTTTTTGCAAGTTCCTGCTCTTGCTCAACTTTAAGCATAGGAATAGTACTAACAGCTTGAAGGTAGCCGTCCATACTTGCGCTTTGTTGCCCAACTGTAAGTGCCATTGCGTATAAATCTTTACTCATTTTTCACCTCGGTGATAAACATTTGAAACCATCTTAGCACTCTTTTAGTAAGAGTGCTAACTTGAATTTAAAACTTTTTTGAATCATAAATCAAGTGGTTTTTTTAGTGTTAAGTCAGTCTACGCTAGGCGACTGAATAACCTATGAATTGATTTAGCCAAAACAAAAATAACCTTTTTGCTTTGGCTTTTTTATTATTTTAAACTTAAAACATGACAGTTTTAAGAATTATATTAGAGCCCTAAACCTTATCAGGTTCTATTTCTGAGATGTAACGATTAACCGATAAGTAAGAACCAATAAAACCCAAACTAGTAGCAAGTAATACCAACGCGCCAAACTCATTAAGACTAAGCCCTATTAGCGTAAAACTGGTTTGATACACCCCTGCAACACTGCTTACTGCAGCAGATAGCCACCACATCATTAATGCTACGCATATAAAAGCAAACAATCCGCCAATCACACCATACCAAATGCCAGTCCATAAAAAGGGAGCGTGTATAAAGGTATTAGTTGCCCCAACTAGCTTCATCACCTGTATTTCTTCTTTTTTATCCATAATAGATAAACGAATTGTATTGCCTATAATTAGCGTCACTGAGGTAAGTAATAGTAGCGCAATCGTGATTACACTCTCTTTTAACAAACTTAGTAATGCATTTAGGCGCTCAAGCCAAGCGATATCAAGCTTGCCAAAGTCAACTTCGCGTTCGGCTTCAAGTTTTTTAAGCAATTGCTTAGCTGCATTAGGTTGGCTATGTCGTTGTGTTGGTGTGACTAAAACTACATTCGGTAACGGGTTGGTATCTAAATACTCTAAAGCCTGACCAAAGCCAGACATTTCTTTGAACTCATCCAAAGCCTCAGTGCGAGAAATAAAAGTCACAGTTTGTATTTCGGGATATAGCGCTAAGCGTTTAACTAAGGTTTGCGTTTCTTTCTCGCTCATATTTTCTTTTACAAACAAGGATATTTCGCTGGCTTGCTCAAAACCACTACTCACTTGCTGCACATTTTTTACCACTAAATATAGTGTAGCGGGCAAGGTTAAACTCAAACCGAGTACTGCAATGGTCATCATTGAAGCCAATGGCGTGCGCCACATTTCTCCTAGGCTGTACACACCTTGGCGAAAAATATTAATAATAAAAAAGTAACCGCCAGAGAATACTGACTTTTTTTGTTTATCATTACTATTTTGACGGCTTTTGAACAGTAAACTCATAATCCCCCCTCAGCCAGTGGATCTTGGCTCATTCGTCCATCATGAAGCGTTAAACTGCGGTACTTCATCCGTGACACTAAGCCCAAATCATGAGTGGCAATTAAAACCGTGGTGCCATGTTTATTAAAGTCTTCAAACAGGCGTAATATTTCCATTGATAATTCAGGGTCTAAGTTACCGGTAGGTTCATCGGCTAGCAATATAGGTGGCGAATTGACGATGGCTCGTGCAATCCCGACTCGTTGTTGTTCACCACCAGAAAGTGTAGAAGGGTGACAGCGCACTTTATCTAACAAGCCTACTTTATCAAGCGCTCCATGTACACGTTTGGCAATTTGCTTGTGGTGAGTCCCTTCAATAATTAAGGGCAAAGCAACGTTATCAAATACCGTATATCGCTCTAATAATCGATGATTTTGAAAAATAATACCAATGTCGCGACGTGCATACGGAATTTGACGGGAATTTAATTTATTTAAATCCACGCCATTAATAAACACGTTTCCTGCAGAAGGACGTTCCATTAAGCTAATAAGCTTTAATAGTGTACTTTTACCAGCCCCACTGTGACCAGTTAGAAAGGCCAATTCGCCAGGCTTTATATGAAAGTTCACTTTTTCAAGCGCACGGTGTCCACCGGCATAGGTTTTACTTACTTGCTGAAAATTTATCATTTTTTATTATTGCCAATTTATTGTTAGCCTTAGGCTCTAAAATAAAATGGTATTCCTCGCAATTAAAAAGGGAGCAGGCTCCCTTTTGGTAAATTAAGCGTCGTCCTCATCTTGACTAAATAGCGCGTCAATAAAGTCATCGCTCTTGAAGGTACGTAAATCATCAATACTTTCACCTACGCCAATGTAACGAATAGGAATATTAAACTTATCGGCAACGGCAAAAATAACCCCACCTTTAGCAGTACCATCAAGCTTTGATAATGTGATACCTGTTAAACCTACACATTGATTAAATAAGTTTACTTGGCTAATTGCATTTTGGCCTGTACCAGCATCAATAGTCAGCATCACTTCATGAGGTGCATCAGGGTCTACTTTTTTCATTACACGGGCTATTTTTTCAAGCTCTTGCATTAAGTTATCTTTATTTTGCAAGCGCCCTGCTGTATCAGCAATTAACACATCGACATTACGTGCTTTTGCAGCTTGAAAAGCATCAAATACTACCGATGCACTATCAGCACCTGTATGTTGAGCTATTACCGGAATGCTGTTGCGTTCACCCCATACTTGAAGCTGCTCTACCGCTGCAGCTCTAAAAGTATCACCGGCAGCAAGCATGACCGACTTACCTTGATTTTGGAATTGCTTGGCCATTTTACCAATGGTGGTGGTTTTACCTACGCCGTTTACCCCTACCATTAAAATAACAAAAGGTTTTTTATCTGCTGGTATTTCTAAAGGCTGCTCTGCTGTTTTTAGCATAGTTGCCATTTCTTGTTTCATAAGCTCATAAAGCGCATCACCATCTTTAAGTTGCTTGCGATCGGCTGCATCAGTTAAATTATCAATAAGCTTCATGGTGGTATCAACACCGAGATCAGCAGTAAGTAACTGAGTCTCTAGCTCTTCAAATAATTCGTCGTCAATTTTTTTACCGCTAAAAATTGACGAAAAACCAGAGCCAATATTAACTCGAGTTTTAAGTAAGCCTTTTTTGAGACGAGAGAAAAAGCCTTCTTTTTTAGGTTTTTCCGCTTTCTTTGCTTCTTCCTCTGCAAGCTCTGCGGTCAGTCGCTGTTGCTCTAGGCGTTCAGCCTCTTCTTCAGCTGCAATACGCTGTTGTTCTAAACGCTCACTCTCTGCTTGTTCTGCTGCAATACGCTGTTGCTCTAAACGCTCATTCTCAGCTTTTTCTGCTGCAATACGCTGTTGTTCTAAACGCTCATTCTCAGCTTGCTCTGCTGCAATACGCTGTTGCTCTAAACGCTCATTCTCAGCTTGCTCTGCAGCAATACGCTGTTGTTCTAAGCGCTCGTTTTCAGCTTGTTCTGTTGCAATACGCTGTTGTTCTAAACGCTCATGCTCAGCCGCAATACGCTGTTGTTCTAAGCGCTCATTCTCAGCTTGTTCTGCTCCAATACGCTGTTGCTCTAAACGCTCATTCTCAGCTTG
The DNA here is from genome assembly GCF_013393115.1 of Pseudoalteromonas sp. Scap03. Lineage (GTDB taxonomy): Bacteria > Pseudomonadota > Gammaproteobacteria > Enterobacterales > Alteromonadaceae > Pseudoalteromonas. The sequence continues at coordinate 362,300 of NZ_VDEU01000001.1, forward strand.
TTCTGCTGCTATGCGCTGTTGCTCTAAACGCTCATTCTCAGCTTGTTCTGCTTCAATGCGCTGTTGCTCTAAACGCTCATTCTCAGCTTGTTCAGCCGCAATACGTTGTTGTTCTAGGCGATCATTCTCAGCTTTTTCAGCTGCTATACGCTCTTGCTCTAACAACATTTGCGCTTCTTGTTCTGCTAAACGTTGAGCTTGCTCTTGTCTTTGCTGCTCGGCATCTGCCTGTTGTTTAGCCAATAGCTCAGCGTTAGCTTGTTCAATCGCTTGTTTTTCTGCTGCCGCAGCGCGTTGTGCTTGCGCCTGTTTTTCTTGCTCTAAACGCTCTGTCTCTGCTTTTTCGGCAGCTATTTGTTGTTCGGCTTTTTCAGCTTGCTCTTGCGCTAAACGTTCTGCTTCAGCTTGTTCAGCTGCAATTCGGGCTTGTTCTAAACGTTCGGCTTCAGCTTGCAAACGCTCTGCCTCGGCCTTCTCTGCTGCTAAGCGCTCCTGTTCGGCTTTTTCTGCCTGCTCGTTTGCTAATGCTTGTTGTTTATCAGCTTCTGCTTGTTTTTTATCTGACTTGCCAAAACCGAGCCACGACATGAATTTACTTTTTTTTGCCATACTTGCTAATAACCACTTATAAAAATCTGATAAACTAACGATAATGATAGCGTGCTTTTAAGCCTAAATAATTGCTTTTTAGCAACACGTTATCCTCGAGGGTGCATAATAGTAACACTTTTAGCGCAGTTGAAAAATGACACGCCGTGATATGATTGCAATATTATCTGAGCTAGATCATAGATACCAATTTTTAGTGAGTTAAATGAGAAAAAAAAACACACAAAATAACACCACCCATAAATCAGCCGATGGCTTTATTAGAATCATTAGCGGCCAATTTCGCGGTCGTAAACTGCCAGTAAAAGACGTTCAAGGCTTGCGCCCTACAACCGACAGAATAAAAGAAACGGTATTCAATTGGTTAATGCACGACACCCGCGATGCGCGCACTCTCGATTGCTTTGCCGGCTCTGGTGGTTTAGGATTTGAAGCGCTATCTCGCTTTGCTAAAAACACCACATTTTTAGAGCTTGATGCGTTAGCAGCAAAACAGCTAACGCAAAATGTTACCACCCTTAATGCGCAAAATGCACAGGTACTCAATACTAATACCCTGACCTTTCTTGAAAGCAAAAACACCAGTGAGGCATTTAATTTAGTTTTTATTGACCCGCCATTTCGCAAAAATTTAGCCCAATCATGCTGTGATTTATTAGAAAATAATCAATGGCTCGACCCTGACGCACTGATATACGTTGAGGTAGAAACGGAGTTAAGCTCGTTTAAAGCACCTAGTAACTGGTTGTTAATAAAAGAGAAAAAAGCTGGGCAAGTTTTTTGCAGGCTATACCAACGGTATATAAATTAACACTGTTTTAGCGGTCGGGTTTCTGTTAATATTATCCTTTACATGTGGTGTTGCTTCGGATTACAATACCGCACCATTTTTGAACCACTTGATCAATGTTTGATCAACTTGAGCAACGCTCATAATTTAGGTAGGTGAATTTTTAATGCCAGTAATTAAAGTAAGAGAGAACGAACCGTTTGACGTAGCACTTCGTCGCTTCAAGCGTTCATGTGAAAAAGCAGGTATCCTTTCAGAAGTTCGTCGTCGCGAGCACTATGAAAAACCAACAGCTGAGCGTAAGCGTAAAAAAGCAGCTGCTGTTAAACGTCACATGAAAAAACTTTCTCGTGATAACGCTCGTCGCGTTAAATTATACTAATATATTAGGTCTTGTATAAATGAGCCTTTTAATAACGCTAAAAGATGCGCAAAAAGATGCGATGAGAGCTAAAGACAAACAACGTCTTAATCCTATTCGCATGGTACTTGCTGCAATCAAGCAACGTGAAATTGACGAGCAAATAACACTAGACGACGCAGATATTACCTCCGTTATAGTGAAGCTTGTTAAACAACGTCGCGACTCTTACACTCAGTACAAAGATGCTGGGCGTGATGATTTAGCTGAAATTGAAGCCAATGAGATTACAGCACTTGAAGCTTTTTTACCTCAACAATTGAGTGAAGAAGAAATCATTGCTCTCATTGACGCGGCTATTGCTGATACTAACGCAGCAGGTATGCAAGACATGGGTAAAGTAATGGGTATAATCAAAAGCAAAGCCGAAGGTCGTGCCGATATGGGCAAAATCTCAGGTTTAATTAAGCAACGATTAACTGCCTAATACTCCCACATACATTAAGTATGATTGAAGTAAACCGAGCCTTGAGCTCGGTTTCTTCGTTTAGAGCACTTCAAAAAAATATGCATTTGTGTTCCAATCTCTGCGTATTATAATTCGCTTTTAACACTTTTATATTTACCTTAGGGCTGTACTTTAAACAATGGCTGGAAAGATCCCACGCAACTTTATCGATGATTTATTGGCACGAACCGATATTGTCGACCTGATTGACTCAAAGGTAGGGTTGAAAAAAGCGGGCAAAGACTATCAAGCTTGCTGTCCTTTTCACAATGAAAAATCGCCTTCGTTTACTGTATCGCAAGATAAACAGTTTTATCATTGCTTTGGCTGTGGCGCTAACGGCAATGCTATTTCTTTTGTTATGGAATATGACAAACTTGAGTTTGTTGATGCAATTGAAGAGCTAGCCAGTTTACTTAACCTAGATGTTCCTCGCGAACAAGGAAGTAGTAATGGCCCAGAACGCACCGCAGCACAAAAACGTTCAGACTACGATTTAATGCTCCATGCAGCGCGTTTTTATCAACACCAGTTAAAACATCATAGTAATTCTGAAACAGTAATAGACTATGTAAAAGGTCGCGGCTTAAGCGGCGCAACAGTTAAAAAGTTTATGATGGGCTATGCGCCCAGCGAATGGGAAGGCCTCTGCCAACAGCTTGGACGTAATCAAGAACAAAAAGAGCAATTAGTTGAGCTGAAGCTCGCATCTGAAAAAACGCCAGGTAAGCAATTCGATTTTTTCCGTGATCGTTTAATGTTTCCTATTCGTGATAAACGCGGTCGCGTAATTGCTTTTGGTGGCCGTGTAATGCAAGCAGATCAGGGGCCAAAATATTTAAACTCTCCTGAAACACGAATATTCCACAAAGGCTTTGAACTTTATGGCCTTTATGAAGCAAAACAAGCACACAAAAAACTCGATCATATACTTATAGTCGAAGGTTATATGGACGTCGTTGCGCTGGCTGAACAAGGAATAGAATACGCAGTTGCCGCACTCGGCACAGCGACAACCAGCGAGCATATGCACACCTTATTTAGAACCACTGACAAAGTTATTTGTTGCTACGACGGTGACCGTGCAGGTAAAGATGCCGCGTGGCGTGCACTGGAAAATGCACTTCCTTACTTAAACGATGGCAAAGCACTGCATTTTGTATTTTTACCCGATGGTGAAGACCCTGATTCACTCGTTCAACAAGAAGGTAAAGAGGCTTTTGAGCAGCGCCTAGAAAACGCCGATGACTTCACTAAAGTGCTGTTTAATAAACTAAGTAAAGAGATTGATTTAACGCTCGATTCCGGTAAGGCTAAGTTACTCAGTGCAGCACTGCCATTAATTGAAAAAATCCCAAGTGAGTTCTATCAAGAAAATATCTTGGAGCAACTTGGCAGATTAATTGGTCGCACCCGTGAGCAACTCAATAATCACTTAAAAACACCAAAACAGCAGCAGGCAATTGAACGTAAATTTAAAATTACACCGATGCGCCAAGCGATAGGCATTTTAGTTCAGCACCCTAATTTGGCAAAAAGCGTGCCCTACTTGCCTGATTTAGCACAAATGAATATTGCAGGAATCGGCTTGTTATTACGCCTACAACATCAAGCGTTACAAAAAGATGGTATTACCACTGCACAAATTCTCGAATCATTTAGAGACACTGATGACTATGAGCCACTAACTAAGTTGGCTACATGGCAACATCAAATAAATGAAGAGCGTTTAGAGACTGTTTTTCAAAATACTTTTAAATTTATTGAAGATCAGTGTTTAAATTATCGACTAGAGACCCTATTAATAAAAGACAAGACACAGGGCTTAAATAGCGATGAACGACTAGAATGTCATTTGCTAATGACAGCGTTAAAAGCAACGAACAGCTAGTCAGATTTGATTTAGGCTGTTATACTGTGCTATTCACTGCGTCACATTATTCTGGTTAGCCTTTGAGCAAACTCCATGATGGCGCCTGTTGTATCAACTTATCAGAGTGGAAGAAACAATCTCTATGGATCCAACTCCTCAGTCACAATTAAAACTTCTGATTCAAAAAGGTAAAGAGCAAGGTTATTTAACTTTTGCAGAAGTTAATGATCACCTTCCACAAGATATTATCGACTCAGATCAAGTAGAAGATATCATTAGCATGATTAATGACATGGGTATCAAGGTTAGCGAAAACGCGCCTGATGCTGATGAATTAATGATGCAAGAAACCACGACAGACGAAGACGCAGCGGAAGCTGCCGCTGCAGCCCTTGCTACTGTAGAAAAAGAAATCGGCCGTACAACAGACCCTGTTCGCATGTATATGCGTGAAATGGGTACTGTTGAACTTCTTACCCGTGAAGGCGAAATTGTTATCGCTAAACGTATTGAAGAAGGCATTAACCAAGTACAGATTTCGGTTGCTGAATACCCAGAAGCGATCACTTACCTACTTGAACAGTGGGATAAATTTGAAGCAGAAGAGATGCGCCTTAGCGACATTATCTCTGGCTTTTTCGATCCTGATGCAGACGAAGCACCACCAATTGCTGCCACTAACATTGGTTCTGAATTAAGCGAAAAACAGCTTGATGACAGCGACGATGATGATGACAGCGATGATGAAGACGAAGAAGAAGTAGATACAGGTCCAGATCCTGAAGAAGCGCGCATCCATTTCGAAAACTTACGTGATTTATACACTAAAGCACGTGAAACATTCGATAAGAAAGGTCGCTCTCATCCAGAATCTCAAGCCGCTATTTTAGAAATTGGTGAGTTGTTCAGAACCTTTAAACTTGTGCCTAAACAATTTGACCGCATGGTTAATAACATGCGTGAAATGATGGACCGAGTTCGCGTTCAAGAACGTCTTATCATGAAGCATGCAGTACAAGTTTCAAAGCTTCCAAAGAAAACCTTTGTTAAGCACTTTGCAAACAACGAAACTGACACAGCATGGCTTGATATTGAAATTGCAGCTAACGAAAAGCATTCAGCTAAACTTGAAGAAGTGAAGCCTGAAATACTTCGCTGTATTAGCAAACTTTCTTCAATGGAAGAAAGCACTGGCTTAAGCATTGAACGTATTAAAGATATAAACCGTCGCATGAGTATTGGTGAAGCGAAAGCGCGCCGTGCTAAAAAAGAGATGGTAGAAGCGAACTTACGTCTGGTAATTTCAATCGCTAAAAAATACACCAACCGTGGCTTACAGTTCTTGGATTTAATTCAAGAAGGTAATATTGGTTTGATGAAAGCGGTTGATAAGTTTGAATACCGTCGTGGTTATAAGTTCTCTACTTATGCTACGTGGTGGATTCGCCAAGCAATTACTCGCTCTATTGCTGACCAAGCAAGAACGATCCGTATTCCAGTACATATGATTGAAACGATCAATAAATTGAACCGTATTTCACGTCAAATGTTACAAGAAATGGGTCGTGAGCCAAATCCAGAAGAATTAGCTGAACGCATGATGATGCCTGAGGATAAAATCCGTAAGGTACTTAAGATTGCAAAAGAGCCAATTTCAATGGAAACACCAATTGGTGATGATGAAGATTCGCACTTAGGCGACTTCATTGAAGATACTACTATTGATTCGCCTATCGATTCGGCAACAATGGAGTCTCTTCGTGGCGCAACTAACGATGTGCTCGCTGGCTTAACTGCCCGTGAAGCGAAAGTACTACGTATGCGTTTTGGTATTGATATGAATACCGACCACACGTTAGAAGAAGTAGGTAAGCAGTTTGATGTAACACGTGAGCGTATTCGTCAAATTGAAGCGAAGGCACTACGTAAATTACGTCACCCTTCTCGCTCTGATTTACTGAAAAGCTTTTTAGACGCTAAATAATCTAGCGTTACATTATGAGTTAACTCAAAAGGCCGCTGTAGCGGCCTTTTTTCTATTTCAAGGAAATAAACATGGCTTGGATCCAAATCCGTATCAATGCCAATGCTGCAACCGCAGATGCAGTTAGTGACTTATTAATGGAAGCTGGTAGTGCTTCTGTTACTTTTATTGATGCTAAAGACACCCCTATTTACGAACCCAAAATTGGCACAGTCGTTTTTTGGGCTGATACCACAGTAATTGGTCTGTTCGAAGCTAATCACGATATGAACGCCGTGGTTGCGTTATTAAAGCGCCATGATGAGCTCAAAGACAATTTAGTTTACAAAATCGAGCAACTCGAAGACAAAGATTGGGAACGTGAGTGGATGGATAACTTCCACCCTATTCAATTTGGCGAAAAACTATGGATTTGCCCTAGCTGGCGCGATATTCCAGATCCAGACGCAGTCAATGTGCTACTTGATCCAGGCCTTGCATTTGGTACTGGCACGCACGCCACTACCGCGCTGTGTTTAAAGTGGCTTGAAAGCCAAGACTTAAGCGGCAAAACGGTAGTCGATTTTGGTTGTGGTTCAGGCATATTAGGCATTGCAGCAATTAAACTAGGTGCAGAGCGCATGATAGGAATAGACATTGACCCGCAAGCGCTAGAAGCAAGCTTAGATAACGCTAACCGTAATGGCGTTGCTGACAAGCTTGAAGTTTATCTACCAGAAAACCAACCTGAATTTACAGCCGATATTGTTGTGGCAAATATTTTAGCGCAACCTCTGCGTGAGCTTCATAGTGTGATTTTAGGCTTATTAAAACCAGGCGGTAAAATTGCCATGTCGGGCATTTTAGAAGAGCAAGCAAAATCGGTTGCCGATATATATGCGCCCTTTATTGAACTTGATGAGATTGCCATTGAAGGCGACTGGACCCGAGTCAGTGGCATTAAAAAAGCATAATAGTGCGTTTTTAAAAGTTTAGAGTATTAACTCAAAAGTCGTTTCTAGAGCCTGTATTTAACAGGCTTTACTATTTTTTTACATAATAAAAAATAAAGATTTTTTATTATAAAAACAACGACCGTTCAAAATTCACACAAATAAACCGCTTCGTCATACGGTTATCAAATGTCAATACGAAAAGAGCAAAAAAAAGTCACTTTTGTTCAATTTATAGCCTTTGATTTTTGCGCAAAAAGCCGTAAACTTAGCGCCCCTTGAAAAGAGGCCTATTGAATATCGTGCGTATCGGTTCATACCAACTTGAGAATAATGTCATTGTCGCGCCTATGGCGGGCATAACAGACAGACCATTTAGACAGTTATGTCGTCGTTTAGGCGCTGGCCTTGCTGTGTCTGAAATGCTGTCGTCTAATCCGAAGGTTTGGAAAACCGAAAAGTCGATGAACCGAATGGATCATTCTGGTGAGTCGGGTATACGTGCGGTGCAAATTGCAGGAGCAGACCCTGAGCTTATGGCACAGGCCGCACAATTCAATGTTGCAAACGGTGCACAGATCATAGATATCAATATGGGGTGCCCAGCAAAAAAAGTGAACAAGAAACTTGCAGGCTCAGCCTTATTACAGTTTCCAGAACTCGTGGAAGAGATTATTGATGCCGTCGTTAATGCGGTTGATATACCTGTAACACTTAAAATCCGTACTGGATGGGATCAGGACAACCGTAATGGTGTAGAGATTGCAAGAATAGCTGAACGTTATGGCATTGCATCACTGGCTGTACATGGGCGCACGCGCGCATGTATGTACAAAGGTGATGCTGAGTACGCCACAATTAGGGATATAAAACGTTCAGTGTCGATACCTGTGGTTGCTAATGGTGATATTACATCACCTGAAAAAGCAAAGCAGGTTTTGGACTATACGGGTGCAGATGCCATCATGATTGGTCGAGCCGCCCAAGGTCGCCCTTGGATATTTAGGGAGATAGACCACTATTTGCGAACTGGTGAACATATGCAGCCACCTGCTATTGCAGAGGTGCGCAGTATTTTAATGGAGCATTTAACCAACCTCCATATGTTTTACGGTGAGCCAATGGGAGCACGAATCGCTCGCAAACATGTATCTTGGTATTTGCAAACCCATGACAGTGACGGTCAGTTTAGGCGAGTATTTAATGCGCTCGACAATTCCGAGGAACAGGTCGTCGCATTAGAGCAATACTTTAAAACACTAGCAGCTAACTAAGAAAGAAAGAGACTTTATAATGTTCGAACAAAACGTGACTTCTCCATTTATCACAAACCCTCATGTTCAGTCACACGAGAAACCGCAGCCATTGCGTGATGCAGTAAAAAAAGCTGTTCACCACTACTTAAAACAGCTTAACGGTCAAGATGTGCAAGACGTTTACGACCTTGTTCTTTCTGAGCTAGAAGCGCCATTGCTTGAAGAAGTAATGACTTACACACGTGGTAACCAAACTCGTGCGGCAATTCTACTAGGTATCAACCGTGGTACTTTACGTAAAAAGCTTAAAAAATACGGTATGAACTAATACCTAAGGTATTGATGCCGTAATTGCTTTACCGCGCTTGCTGATTCAATACACTGAGTGTTTTATAAAACACTCTTAAAAAAGCACCTTAGGGTGCTTTTTTTATATGCAACATTTATTAACGAAATTGCAAAATGCTCACGCTTTATGGGTCGTTATAAGTCGTTTTTTGAGTCGTAATCAGTTAAAATACGCGCTTCTAAGCTAGCTCATTAACTGAGGAAATCAAACTACAATGGATACACATCGTCCTATACGTCGCGCACTTTTGAGTGTGTCAGACAAAACCGGTATTGTTGAATTTGCCCGTGCACTAGAAGCACAAGGTGTTGAAATACTTTCAACTGGCGGCACTTGTAAACTACTTGCTGATAATGCGATTAAAGTTACCGAAGTATCAGATCACACCGGTCACCCTGAGATCATGGATGGTCGCGTAAAAACCCTTCACCCAAAAATTCATGGCGGTATCCTTGCTCGTCGTGGCCAAGATGAAGACGTAATGGCAGATAACAACATTGCTGCTATCGACATCGTTGTAGTTAACTTATACCCCTTTGCGAACACTGTCGCTCAAGAAAACTGCAGCCTTGAAGATGCTATTGAAAACATCGATATTGGTGGCCCAACCATGGTGCGTGCAGCAGCTAAAAATCACAAAGATGTGACGATTGTTGTTAACGCAAGCGACTACGACCGTGTTATCAGCGAAATGCAAAATAATAACGCCTCAACCACCTACAAAACCCGCTTTGATTTAGCTATTGCCGCCTATGAGCACACAGCGCAATACGATGGTATGATTGCTAACTACTTCGGTAAAATGGTTCCTGATTACACAGAAGAAGCCGCTGAAGATACTAAGTTCCCACGTACTATTAATATGCAATTCACTAAAAAGCAAGATATGCGTTACGGTGAAAATTCGCATCAAGATGCCGCGTTTTATGTTGAAAACGACATCACTGAAGCGTCTGTGGCGACAGCGACTCAGCTACAAGGTAAAGCATTATCGTTTAACAATATTGCCGATACCGATGCCGCACTTGAGTGTGTTAAAGAATTTGATGTACCTGCGTGTGTTATTGTAAAACATGCTAATCCATGTGGTGTTTCAATTGGCGACAATATCTTAGAAGCGTACGATCGCGCTTTTAAAACAGATCCAACGTCAGCGTTTGGCGGCATCATTGCTTTTAACCAAGAGCTTGATGCCAACACCGCACAAGCGATTGTTGAACGTCAATTTGTTGAAGTTATTATCGCACCAAGCGTGAGTGCAGAAGCCGCTCAAATAGTATCAGCTAAACAAAACGTGCGTTTATTAGAGTGTGGTGAGTTCTCTGCTAAAGGCACAGGCCATGACATTAAACGCGTTAATGGCGGCGTTCTAATTCAAGACCGTGATTTAGGTATGGTAACGCAAGGCGACTTAACGGTTGTCTCTAAGCGCCAGCCTTCTGAGCAAGAACTTAAAGACTTACTGTTCTGCTGGAAAGTGGCTAAATTTGTTAAATCAAACGCCATTGTTTATGCCCGCGACGGTATGACTATTGGTGTTGGTGCAGGCCAAATGAGCCGCGTTTACTCAGCTAAAATTGCCGGTATTAAAGCCGCTGATGAAAACCTTGAAGTTAAAGGCTCAGTTATGGCATCAGATGCATTTTTCCCATTCCGTGATGGCATTGATGCTGCAGCCGCAGCAGGTATTACCGCGGTTATTCAACCGGGTGGTTCAATGCGCGATGAAGAAGTAATTGCCGCAGCTGATGAAGCTGGTATGGCAATGGTGTTTACGGGTATGCGCCATTTCCGCCATTAATCGCTTAAAGAGCTAACTGCTTCAGTTAGCTCTTTTTGTTTGCATCAAATTCACGTATTCTGCTTATTCTATAACCATGACTAACAATTATAATGTGAAGGATTAGACGATGAAATTTGCACTAAAATCTCTACTGGTTGCCACGCTGTCATTAAGTTCAACAATGGCATTAGCACACAACCATGGCCACGACTCAGCATTAACAAATGCAGTTAAAGCAAGCGAGCGCAGCAGTGAACGCGACCAATACCGCAATCCTGTAGAAACCCTCGAGTTTTTTGGCTTTAAACCAACAATGACTGTTGTAGAAATTGCGCCTGGCGGTGGTTGGTATAGTGAAATTTTAGCGCCAGCATTAAAAGAGCAAGGCACCTATTATGCCGCGCATTTTCCTGCTGATTCATCGGTAGGTTACTACCAACGTTCTCTTGCTGGCTTTAAAGCTAAAATCGCTGAAGATGCCCGCTTTAGTGACGTTAAACTTACTGAGTTTGCTCCTTCTACTCATTTAGATATTGCCCCTGCAAGTAGCGCCGATATGGTACTTACTTTTCGTAATGTCCATAACTGGTTCATGAGTAAAGACAAAGACGCAGCAAGCAATGCATTTAAGTCTTTTTATACAGCACTTAAGCCTGGCGGCACTTTAGGCGTAGTTGAACATCGCCTACCCGAAGAGCAAGCCGATGAAATGCAAAAGTCATCAGGTTATATGAAGCAGAGTGTGGTTATTGCACTTGCTGAACAAGCAGGTTTTGAACTTGAAGCAAAAAGCGATATTAATGCAAACCCTCTTGATACAGCCGATCACCCTAAAGGGGTATGGACCCTTCCACCGAGCCTTAGACTTGGCGAGCAAGATGCCGCTAAATATAAAGCCATAGGTGAAAGCGACCGTATGACGCTGAAATTTAAAAAACCGCTTTAAATAGGATATTCGCCATGAATGTATTAGTCATTGGCAGCGGCGGCCGCGAACACGCACTTGCGTTTAAGGCCGCTCAAAATACAAAAGTAAACACTGTTTATGTTGCTCCAGGTAATGCGGGCACAGCCCTTGAGCCAAAACTTGAGAACGTAGCAATTAACGTTGAAGATCTTGATGGGCTACTTAGCTTTGCACAACAAAATAATGTTGAGCTAACCATTGTTGGTCCAGAAGTGCCGCTAGTATTAGGTGTTGTTGATAAGTTTCGTGAACACGGCTTAGCTATTTTTGGTCCAACCGCCGGTGCAGCCCAGCTTGAAGGGTCTAAATCGTTCACTAAAGACTTTTTAGCACGTCATGCTATCCCAACTGCTGATTACCAAACGTTTGAACAAATCGACCCTGCGCTTGCCTATTTAAAAGAGAAAGGCGCACCGATTGTTATAAAAGCTGATGGTTTAGCGGCCGGTAAAGGCGTGATTGTAGCCATGAACGAGCACGAGGCTGAAGAAGCCATTCGCGATATGCTTGCGGGTAATGCCTTTGGTGAAGCTGGCAGCCGCGTTGTCATCGAAGAGTTTTTAGAAGGTGAAGAAGCGTCGTTTATCGTAATGGTTGATGGTGAAAACGTACTGCCATTTGCAACTAGCCAAGATCATAAACGTGCTTACAATGGCGATGCTGGCCCAAATACTGGCGGTATGGGCGCTTATTCTCCGGCACCGGTAGTGACTGATGAAATTCATCAACGCATTATGAATGAAGTGATTTACCCTACGGTAGAAGGTATGGCTAGCGAAGGCCACCCGTACACTGGCTTTTTATATGCAGGCTTAATGATAGATGACACCGGCACACCAAAAGTAATTGAATATAACTGTCGTTTTGGCGACCCTGAAACACAACCTATGATGCTACGTTTGCAATCAGATTTAGTTGAGCTGATTGAAGCTGCTAACCGTGTAGAGCTTGATAAAACTACCATTGAGTTTGATTCACGCGCTGCTGTAGGTGTTGTTTTAGCTGCCAAAGGCTACCCAGATAGCTACCCGAAAGGCGATGCGATTAGTGGCCTGAAAGTAACTTACCCTGAAGGCGAAAAAGTTTTTCACGCAGGGACTAAGCAAGATGGCGATAACGTAGTAACTGCCGGTGGTAGAGTATTATGTGCAACGGCACTAGGTAATACCGTTACCGAAGCGCAACAACGTGCCTATAAACTGGTTGATGAAATCAGCTGGGACGGCATGGAATACCGTACAGATATAGCCTATCGTGCAATTGCTCGTGAAAAATAATTATTGAGTTTTACTCATTAAACTTTATAAGCGCAGATTATCTGCGCTTTTTACTGCTACACTATAAAAAAACAATCAGGGCACAGGTTAATATTGGAATTTAAAACCTTGCGCTATCATGCGATAGCGGTCGTAATACTAATTTTTATCTTTTTTATTATCAGCACATTGGCAACAAACTTTGTGATGCCATCTCGCTATACCATAGATAAAATAACTCCTGTTTACCTCGATCATGCATATTACATAGACAAGAGTAAAACACAAAACTTCGCAGAAGTAATGAGTAATAAAGCGCAATTTACAGAGCAAGAATTTAACGATATTCCTTGGAGTTTTCAACAGCAAAATTATTGGTTACGCCTTGATTTAGAAAACAAAAGCAGCAAAGAAGAAGATGTGGTGGCGCACTTTGATAATCCTATGGTGGATCACCTCACTATATATAGGCTCAATAGTAATAACCAGCTACTCGAAACTTATAAGCTTGGTGATAAAGAGCCGCGCCTTACTTTATTTAAGTACAGCGTTCCCCATATCCGTTTTAAGCTTGATGGCCAATCTAAACAACAATTAGTCATAAAAATAGATACCGTGGGGATTAGTAAAACCCCAATTCACTTATATCGCCATACTGTATTTGTTGACTTAGTGCGCTCTCAAACAGGCATTTGGGGTATTTTTGCTGGCGTACTACTAATGGCTTCGCTGTACAACTTATTGCTCTATTTTGGTATTAAAGAGCGTGTTTACTTGGTTTATATTGGCTACATTATTAGCGCTATTGCATTAATGGGAACCGTGCTCGGATTTGGTTTTTACTTATGGCCGCTTGAATGGCAATTATTTATTCACGAAAAAGTCATTGTGGTCAACTACACCATGGCGATTTTTACCCTCGCCTTTTGTACACTATTTTTGCGTTATCACAAAGACGGCTGCTGGCGTTATAAACTAAGCATCGGCTTATTAAGGCTGATGCTAGTTCTCGGTATATTGAGCTTTTTCATTCCCGAAAACATAGCTGCGCCGATATTTTTTGTAATTCTAGGATCGCAATATATTGTCTGCTTCATTTTAATTTATAACAAATTAAGAAGTGGTTTTCGTTGGGCTAAGTTTTACGTATTTTCGTGGGTACCACTGATCATTGGCGCAGCTATCCAACCTCTAGAGCTCACAGGTGTTATTTCCTATAGTTTTTCAATACGCCATGCATTTTTAGTTGCCATTTTGTGTGAAATTGTCCTAATGGCAATGGCACTTGCTGATCGGATTCGTTACCAGCGTGAGCAAGTTCTTTATCATGCAACACATACCCAACAAACCAAGCTACTCAATAGCGCCAAGCTAAAATATGCCTTTATGGCACTCAAGGCGCAGCAGCGCTCTACCACTTTATGTTTGGTGAAAATACGTCATTTTAACTCGCTAAATACCATTATTACCTCTTCGCAAGGATATGAGCTAATTAAGCATGTTGCTCACGAGCTTGAATGCAAATTAAGCTTTGAACGAGAGTTTTTTCATCTCAACAATGGTATTAATCAGCCAGCTAAAATTGCTGATTTGGGCAGTGGCGTATTTGCCTGCATTTCTACTAAAAAACAGAGTCAGCACACGTTCGAAGAATTACTCAAACAGATCTTAAATAAGTTACCAAAAACATATCAAATTAAAGGTCTAGACTTACAACTTAATTACAGTGTTGGCATTAGTGGTTACGGTAAACGTGATGATTTTGAGTTTTGGTTAAAACGAGGCTATTTAGCATTACACGACGCTAAACATAACCTAAGCAAAGTAAGCTCATCACTTGCGCATGACAACTTTACCATGGACGTTGCTCTTGCAGCCAAGCTACAGCAAGCGATAAGAGAGGATCAACTTGCACTTTATTATCAACCACAAGTGAGCTTAGAGGAGTGCAGTATACACGGCGCGGAAGCCCTACTACGCTGGCCAGATGCTGACTTTAAAAATATTTCGATAGAAAAGCTAATTATACTCGCCGAACACACTGGTATTATTAATGAATTAACAATTTGGGTTATTGAACAAGCCTGTAAAGACATTGCAAAGCTGGCATCCGATGACATAAGCAATCATAGTATTAGTATTAATTTAAGTGCAAAAAATCTAGCCATTACTAATTTGACTGAAAAAGTAGAGAATATTTTAATTAAATATCAAGTTGCCCCTCACTTATTAAAGTTTGAACTGACTGAATCTGCTTTTGTCGAAAACCAAGATGCATTAGTCACCTTGGTTGAGGAGCTTGCCACCTTGGGCGTTAAAGTGGTACTCGACGACTTTGGCACTGGTTATTCATCGCTTAGCTACTTGGTTAACTATCACTTTAGCGAACTTAAAGTAGATAAGTCATTCGTGTTTGATTTAACTGATAACCGTGCGCATCAGGTTATTGTGCAAACAGCCATAGATATGGCACATAATCTGGGCCTAACTATCACGATTGAGGGCGTAGAGACTCAAGAGGTTCATCAGCTACTTACAGCTATGAACGCCGACCGTACTCAAGGCTACCTGTATGCCAAAGCACTCTCTTATGATAATTATTTAGACTTCTTAAAAAGCCAATACAGCCTAAAAATGTTAAACTCCCCTTTTTAACATCTTTGGGGCCAAGAAAAGATGCAAGGTACACTGCGTAAATTAAAGTCGAGCTTAACAGAGCCAGTTCAATATCATCTACCTGTAGGTGAGCAGCTGGTTGATTTAAATGCCTTAATTGGCAAACAGCTGACCCTTACTTTTAGTGGCACAATTTTGTGCTCTAACTGTGGTAAAAAAACCAAAAAGAGCTACTCTCAGGGGCATTGCTTTGTATGTATGCGCAAACTTGCCAGTTGCGATATGTGTATCATGAAACCGGAAACCTGCCATTACGACCAAGGCACCTGCCGCGAGCCAGAGTGGGGCGAAGAAAATTGCATGATCCCGCATTATGTTTACCTAGCAAATACCTCAGGATTAAAAGTAGGTATTACTCGCCATACACAAATTCCTACCCGTTGGATTGACCAAGGGGCAACCCAAGCTTTACCTATTTTTAAAGTGCAGACTCGTTTGCAATCGGGCTTAGTTGAAGTAGCGCTGGCACAGTTTATTGCTGATAAAACTAATTGGCGTAATATGCTTAAAGGGCAAAACGACACGCTTGATTTAAAAGCCGCGGCCGCTGAACTTATTCCACAAATAAGCGAAAAGCTTACAGAGCTGAGTGAGCTGTTTGGCGCAACCGCCATTGAACAACTTGATGAAGACGTAGTAAACCTTGATTTTCCAGTTAGTGAATACCCAACTAAAATTAGCTCATTTAACTTTGATAAAAACCCTGTTGTTAGCGGTATTTTACAAGGTATAAAAGGTCAGTACTTAATTTTTGATACCGGTGTGATTAATATTCGAAAATTCACCTCTTATGAAGTGAGCGTAGACTCAGAATAACCTTTTGCTGCTTGGTTATAAAATGCTATCCATTGCTGTCGTGTTAATGGATAGCAATAATGGTAACCCTGAATAATATTGCAGCCTATTGTTGCTAAGTGTGTCTCTTGCGAGGCATGCTCAACTCCCTCAGCAACCACATCTAACCCTAAACTTGTCGCCATGGCTATAATAGCCGCTACAATTTGGCTATTGCCGTATTCATCAGGAATTTTAGCAATAAAACTGGCATCAATTTTTAACGTGTTAAAGGGCAGTTTGGTTAAATAGCTTAATGCCGAATACCCCGTGCCAAAATCATCAAGCGCAATATGTACACCTAACATTTTAAGCTGTTGTAACTGTTCTTTTGCCTGTGAAAAAGAACCTATAAAGCTACTTTCAGTCAGCTCTATTTCAAGTAAACTCCCAGGTAATTGATAGCGAGTAAGCATGGCCTTAATGTTATCAGCTAGCTTACCTTGGCTTAGGTGGCAAGCAGATACATTAATCGCTAAACGTCCGGGATTCATTCCTTGTGCTTGCCAAAGAGTTAACTCCTTACCGGCTTGGTTAATAACCCATAAATCGAGACGAACAACTAAACCTAACTCTTCAGCAAGCGGGATAAACTGAGCTGGCGAAATAGTGCCTAAATCAGGGTCTTGCCAACGCAGTAGTGCTTCAGCCCCCATAATCGCCCCTGTTTTTAAACACTGTTTAGGCTGAAAATAAAGCTCAAACTCATCATTTTCAAGCGCATGTTGAAAGCGGCTCATCATCGCTAAGCGCTCAAGGGAGCGGGCATTCATTGAGGGTTGAAACAACTGAAACGAATTACGCCCCACATCTTTTGAGCGATACATGGCAATATCAGCATGCTTTAATAATGTTTCACTGTCTAAGCCATCATCTGGATAAACCGCTGCACCTATAGAGGCGGTAACACCCACTTCAAATCCTTCCAATTTAAAGGGGGTATTTAAGTGATTTAAAATACCCTCTGCAAGTCTGATAACAGCTGCTACGCTTTCAACCTCACACAAAACAATAAACTCATCTCCCCCTAATCGTGCCAGTGTATCCCCCTCATTAAGGGTGTTAATAATGCGCTCAGAGACTAATTTTAATAAGGTATCACCGGCGTTATGGCCCAAGCTGTCATTTACCTCTTTAAAACGGTCAAGGTCAATAAACATTACCGCTAGCATTTGTTTATCTCTGTGAGCAGAGGCCAGTGCCATAGAGAGCCTATCGTTAAATAAGCGCCGATTAGGTAAACCGGTTAGTTCATCAAAATATGCTAGCTGCACTACTTTTTCTTCTGCACTCTTTCGCTCTGTTATGTCACTAAAAATAGCAGCGTATATAACATCACTATGACTTGGCTCTTTTATTTCTATAATACTGAGCCACTCAATATAAATATCGCCAGATTTTTTACGATTATGAATTTCCCCCTGCCATACCCCAGTTTTAGTCAGTGAGTCCCACATTTTTATGTAAAAGTTTTTATCATGACGCCCTGAGCTCAACATATTAGGCCGCTTACCTATCACCTCATATTCTTTGTAACCGGTTAAATGAGTAAATGCAGGGTTTACTTGCATAATCACTCCATTCGAGTCGGTGATCATGATGCCATCTAGGGAGGAGTCGATAATTTTATTGGCTAAGAATAAATTACGCTGTGAGTGCTGCAGTGCAATATCTCGCTGCTGAAGTACCTTTTCAAGCTCGCAGCAATACGCAGTTTCAATTTCATTAATTAGGTTTTCAAGCGATAATACACCGTTTATTTGATTATTTTCGCTTACTACTAAATGCCGAATATTACTTTCCGACATCAACCTGTAAGCATCAAAAAGGCTGTCTTGAGGGCTTATTTTATACAAAGGACGGCTCGCTAAATCCCAACAAACAAGATGGTTATGCTGCTCGGTGATGAGCTTTAGTAAATCACGTTGGGTAATAATGCCATGGGCATTTTCATCTTCATTAAAGACTAAAATCACTTTTTCAGCGTATTCGCGCATTAAGTTAACCGCGTCATTAATTGCTAATGAGCTGGGGACTACCCTAATATTTTTATTATATTGCTCGTTTATCGGTCTAAATTGCAGGTAATGCTCTAATCCTTGATTACTCACAATATCAGTAATACTAATCACCCCGCTTGGGTTATCATTCGCATCTGTTACCAGTAAGTGTCTTACGCCATGCTTATTAAACACCATGGCGGTATCGGTTAATAATTGCTGCCTGGGTACACTCAATACCGGACTCGACATTACCTTTTCAATCATTACTTGTCTAAGAGTCTGATCAGAAAAGTTAAGCGTTAAGCAATCAGTTTCAGTCCACACCCCCACTATTTGCTGCTGATGTTTAACAAAAATAGCGCTAACATTGTGCGCACGCATTAGTTTCACCGCTTCAATTAAAGGGGTATCCTTAGTACAGGCGATCACCTTATTGGTAAAAACATCGCATACTTTTTGATAGCGGCTAGTGTGGGGCATTGCTTTTACTTCCAAAATTAAACCAATGCACGATTATAAATTATTCAGTAAATAACAATTTGATTTAGGACAATATATGAGCATCAGTTACCCATTAATTATTATTTATAATAATGAGATTGAGCTATTAGAGCATGCCGATGAGTTACATGATTTTATTTATACTATGGACCAGCATGAGCAGCAAAACGTGGTTATTTTAGATAAAGTAAGTGGCTATCAAGGTTTAAATGGCGATGCGCATAATGCACTCAGTGCAATACAATTAGCGCAATTGGTAAAGGAATATTTAGCAAAAGAAGGGCAATGTTGCCTCAGTAAAATAGAGCAGCTTACTCCTGAACAGGCATTTAGGTTACTCGCCGAAATCAACTAAGGCTTTAACGTGTGCAATCGCGCTGCGCCCGAGGGCAGACAGTGAGTATCCCCCCTCTAGGTAAGAGATAATTCCTAAGCAATCATGTTGTTGGCTAAATTGCGCTAATTGCTCAGTGAGCCATATATAATCACTTTCAACAAACTTTAAACTGGCCATATCATCTTCAAGGTGCGCGTCAAATCCAGCGCTTATAAAAAGTAGCTCAGGCTTAAATTCTGTTAATCTTGGTAGCCATTGTTGCTCATAAAGTACCTTTAAATCAGTACCATCACTAGCAATAGGCAAAGGTGAATTTACCAACGTGGCGTTATTTTTAATGGCAGTATTTGGATAAAATGGATATTGAAATAACGAGCACAGCAACACATTTTCATCATCCATAAAAATATCTTGGGTGCCATTGCCATGGTGTACATCAAAATCGATAATGGCAATACGTTTAACCCCTTTGCTTTGTGCATATTTAACCGCAATCGCAAGGTTGTTAAACACACAAAAGCCTGAGGAGCTGTCGCGATTAGCGTGATGCCCTGGCGGGCGTACTGAGCAAAACGCGGCATCCAACTTACCCTCTAAAATCTCATCGACAGCGAGTAACCCTGCCCCTACGGCGCGTTCAATTGCTTTCAATGAATCAGGGCACAACCAAGTATCACCGTCCAAATCGCTAAGCCCTTCGGTTGGGATCATACTTTCTACATGATTAATGTGTTGTTCACTATGCGCCAATAAATAGTGCTGACGTGAGGCCTTAGGCGATTGTTTTTGCTCAATAGCGACATCCAGTCCACTTGCAAGTAAACGGTCGTTTATCGCATCCAAACGCTCAGGGCACTCTGGATGATCGTCAATCATTTTATGTTTACGACAGTGGGGGTGAGAAATAATCGCAGTGCGCATAGCTAACTCCAAAGATAAGTTGCTTGACGAGTATAACAAAGCCACCTTAGGGTGGCTTTGCGACTTTGGTTGATACTAAACGACTATTTAACCAAAATAGTGGCTATTTAGCTTTTAAGTCGAGATTTCTAAAATCAAAGCTAAAATCGGTGACCTGCGTTGAAACCGCCTTCATTTTCGCTGATTCTACGCGATTATCTGCACTCACAGAAAAACGAATAAAGGCATCTGCCTCTAATAACTTTTCGTCCCACTTAACAATAAAGGTATTACCTGTGTAATGCTCCAATTCACCTTTGAGGCGCTTTGTATGGGTAAAATCAATGCGTAATTTGCCATCTAACTCTTCAACTATTACATCGCCATACCAATCATCATGCAAAGTACCGGTGTAATTAATGGTTGGCAATGCCGGCTGGATATCTGCTGGCACTGATGGAGCCGCGTTAGCATAGGCTTTTTCTTTACCTGCAAAATGCTTTTTAGCTAAATCTTCAACCCAGTCTTTATCTTCAAGCTCTAGTACATCTTCAAGTACTTCATGAGTCACCGCCGATAATGCAGAAAACGCTTGTTGGTTGCTTAATATCACAATTCCCACATTTTTCTCTGGCAAAAGAGTAACCTGCGAGACCATACCTAAAATGCCACCACCATGTGCCAGCTTCTTAACGCCGTGGTAATCCTCTATACTCCAGCCTAATCCATAACCTCTAAACTGCTGATGATACGCTTCATAGGCACTTTTAGATGCCAGTGAGGTAATATGTGGGTGCCACATTTGTGCTTGCTGCTTTTCACTAAATAGCTGTTCGCCATTAGGCATTTTGCCACCAGCAAGTTGAGTACGAAGCCATTGGCTCATATCATTTACGCTTGATGCAATGGCGCCTGCCCCTCTAAAATCTTCAAGGTAATTAACAAAAAAAGGATGTAATTTACCGTCCATTGGGATGTGCCCAATTGCCCAGTTTTTGTTATTTTTAGCGATACGCGAAAAGCCAGCCCGTGAGTTGCTCATATTGAGCGGCTGTAAAATATTTTTTTCAATGTAGTCGTTCCAGCTCATCCCCGATATACGGGCAACAACTTCACCAGCGGTAACAAACATTAGATTGTTGTACGCATATTGGCTACGAAAACTGCTGGCAGGTTTTAAATATTTCAGCCCCGATAAAATATCGGCTACCGATTTATCAGTACTTGGCCAAATCATTAAATCGCCTTGACCAAGCCCTAACCCACTGCGGTGGCTTAGCAAATCGCGAATTCGCATTTCACGGGTAACGTATGGGTCATACAATCTAAATTCGGGTAGGTGATCAATTACGCGATCATCCCAGCTTAATTTGCCTTCATCCACCAGCTTAGCCAGTGCTGCACTGGTAAATGCCTTGGTATTTGAAGCAATGCCAAATAAAGTGTCTTTATTCACCTTGCTATTTGTATTGAGGTTGGCAACACCAAAGCCTTTAGCGAATACAACTTTGTCATTTTCAACAATAGCAACGGCCATTCCGGGTACATCAAACCGTGTCATTGAAGCGTTGATCACCTCTGAAATTTTATCGGTATCAACCGCTGCAGAGCTCGTGAACGCCCAGCCAACCAATAATGCGGCTGTGGCTAATTTTGTTAGTTTCATAGTGTTACCTTAGGTTATTATTTTTGTTTAATCTTGATGAACCGCAAATTCTATTTCGGCGCGCGCTTTATTCGTATCTTGCTTACTCGGGTAAGCTAAAATGCGTTGACTGTAGTGTTCGGGTACGCCAGCCTCAAGTGCGCCTCGGTATACATGCTGCACGTACCAATCATAAGGTAGCAGTGTGTCGTCATGTGTGTTTGCTATATAGCAGTGCACATTAATATCATCGTCATCTAAAAGGCTCACGGTTAAATCAACACAGTCGTAATTAGGGCCTTCAATTTTATCTAAGATCTCTTTTTCGGCCTCATTAAGCTGATACACCACCCCATATACAACTGCATCGGGTTCGTTGGTGGGCACAATAGTGCATTTACCTGAACCATCAGCAAAGGCCATATTAAAAGTTAACTTATAGCCTTTTAAAAGCGCCGTACCCACACGTTTTGCGTTAGGTAAACGTGCCAATAAACGATTAGATGACATATTGGAGCCAAACGAAAAATTATATAACGCCATACTATTCCTTAGGGTCTATCAAATAACAACTCGCACAGCCAGTGCGATTAAAATAATGCCAATGCCACGATCGAACCAATAGCCACTTTGTTGAAAAAAGTTTCGCACCCGTGCTTTTGATAACAATAGCGACAAAATAGAAAACCAAGCCCAGGTAGCAAGCGCCATATAAACACCATACCCCACTTGCACTATTACCGGTGTCGTTGGGCTAATCACCAAGGTAAACAACGACATAAAAAATAGCGTAGCCTTAGGATTTAATGCATTGGTAAAAAAACCACGCCGAAACGCACGCCATGATGACTCAGGTGCAAGGCTGGGTTTTGCAGTCTGTTCTGATGAGGTGTTTGAAGGTTTAGCAGCGCGTAGCGCCTGCACACCTAAATACGCTAAATAAGCACCAGCTATATATTTAAGTGCCATAAACAGCGAAGGCGATTGAGTTAACACCAACGCGACTCCCAACACACAATAAGCTATGTGTAATAAAATAGCTGCGCCTACACCTGCACTGGTCCACAGCGCATTATGCCTGCCGTACTGTACGCTTTGCTTAAGTACCACAGCAAAATCTGGTCCGGGGCTGGCCACTGCAAAAAAGTGAGCAATGGCAATTAATAAAAACTCATCAATATAGATCATAATTAACTGGCTTGCTCTGGCGAAAAAGCCAACAACAATGGGTTAGCCGACTGATTAACCAACGCTTTTATTTCTTTTTGCGCTTTTTTAAATTGGCCTCTTAAATGCGGTTTTAAATGTTTTTTAGAGTGTTTATCTTGCTTAAAGTAGCTTACTAAAGCATGCATAAATACAGTATGGGTTTCACTGAGCGTGGCTTCGCGATTGGCATATGGGTTGTAACATGAGCCACAACCCCCCTTAAACTGGTACACGGTATTGCTCATCATCACCCCAAAACCTAAAAAGCACGCTAAAGCATCCGTTGCTTGAGGTAAGAACTCTTTACCACCTGGAGGTAATACGCCTACATGATGAATTAAAATAGTAGCAAGAGTACCTGCAAAGCTAGCTACTAAATCTTGTGGCTGATTAATTTGGTTGGGGTTAAACGACACATTAATTGTATGGCTTGGTGGCACCATTAAATGGCAGTGCTCACCACGTAGATGCTCACTAAATTCAAAATGTGGAAACACCTGAGGTTGTAATTGTTGCGGTGCAACAAGTGTTATAGGCCACTCATCCATACCAGCATAGTGTTTAACACGCGCAAACACTTTACTGGCCATTTCTTCAATGCTTGAAACAGAATCAGGAAAAAACTCGACCGTTGGCAAAATAATTTGGCTGTGCTTAGTAAAAAAATTCAGGTCAAAGTTTTCTGCTGCCCAAATAAAGGTATCAACTAGCCACTGTTGTTCTTGTTCTGCCAATAAGGGCTTTGATTTAAATAGGGTTAACATAAACTATTCTTGCCCCTTCGCCCATTGCCATGCTTGTGTATTGTATAAAGGCACCGTAGAAAGCGCGTGATGATGACTGCCCGTAGATTCTTTCGTTGAGTACGATAAATACAATAACGTATGGGTTTTAGCATCATAAATGCGACGAACTTTTAACGACTTAAACAAAATACTCTTAGATGATTTAAACACGACTTCACCCGACTTACTACGGTCAATAGACTGTAATTGGTCTGCGGTAATTGGCCCTGTTTGGCGACAAGCAATCGACATATCTGATGGGTCTGAAAAGTCTAAATTAGCCTCAATGTGACTAATATGACAAGTAACCCCTGTAACAATTGGGTCTTGCTGTGAGTTAACCACCACATCTTTAGTGGTAAACAGCCCTAAACTCACTGAAGCAACATCATCAGAACACCCTGTAAGCCCTGCTAAACACGCAATTAGACTACCCATTTTGAGATACTTCATAGCAAGTCCTTCGTTCATATTAAAATTAAGTTATGTCTTATACTAAACACTTTCACTGCGATAAAACAAATTTTATAAGCAATAAAAAAGGCACGCCCGAAGGAGTGCCTTTGCAAACAAATACAGCTAAAAATTATTAAAAGCTATATTGTGCACCTAGATAAACATAGCGGCCTGCACCGCCGCCGTAACGGCTATAGAAGTTCCCTCGACCACTTGGGTAAAATGCCCCTTTGTCGTCAAATACATTATTAATCCCGCCAAATACACGTAAGTCACTCTTATCAGTCAATGCCATAGTGTAAGACGCTGATAAACTATGCTTTAAAAATGAGCCGTAGTTTTGGTATGCCAGTGGCTCAGGGTTAGCAATACAACCGGCATCGCCCTCAGCACAGCGCTCATCATTTGCAGCAACATACTCAAGGTAGTCTTTCTCATCTTCTTGGCTTGCTTTAAATGCGCCTACGTAATTCGTACGCCAGCGGATACGTAAGTCATCCATTTTCCATACAATCGACATAGCGGCTTTATCTTTTGAACGGCCATAACCTGCATACTGTGAAGTAACACTGTTACCATCTAACCCTTCATAGGTTTGTGAGTTTTCAATAATGTGATTGTAATCAAGCTTAAATGACAGGTTACCATAGCTGCCTATGTCATATTTGTAAGTTGCAACTACATCGTAACCGCGCGCTGTTAACTCATCTAAGTTATATTCACGCTGTAGTATTTTTACAATGTTACCTTCGTCGTTACGGGTAATATCGTTACAGTATTCGTTATCACTACCCCATGACGCTTCTGAGTCATAACATTCACGCATGATGTTTTCGTTACTTATTTCATCAATTGCATCAACAATGGCAATGTCGTAGTAATCAACCGCTAAGTTAAAGCCATCTAAAAACTCAGGTGAAACAGTAATACCAAAGGTATAGGTATCGGCTGTTTCTTCTTTTAAGTTTGGATTACCCGTATTTGGTGAATAGTTATTGTCTTCACTTTCAAATTCAAAGTCAGGATCATCAGCCAGCTTTTGTGCCAAGGTTGGCTCTAAACGGCAGTTATCGTGCCCTGGGTTTGTTGATGCTGCCGTTAAGCCATCACAAATATCATCAAATGAATCAAAATCGCCACGAGGAGGTGACAATAGCTCTGTAATAGTTGGGGCACGCTGTGCACGCGCATAGTTAGCACGTAGCATGTATCCATCAATTGGCTGCCACAATAATCCTAACTTATAACTGGCTACGGTGCTGATATTATCAATACTGTAATTTGCTAAACGCAACGATGTTTCTGCCGATAAGCTTTTAGCAAATGGCGCATCTTTAAGCAGTGGCACTGCAAGCTCTGCAAACGCCTCATACACTTCTACTTCACCATAAAAAGAAGGCACAACGTTAAACGTAATACCGCCCGCTTTCATATCATCACTGGTATCTAGGCTTTGCGAGTCTTTACGATACTCTGCGCCAAATACTGCAGACACATTGCCTGCTGGTAATTCATATAAATCACCGGTGATATAACCCATTACCGTATACTGTTGAATCTTCGTATCAATAATTGGATTTGTACGGATCCAGTCAGCCATTTCAGGGGTAATAGACCCTTCACCAAATAAATTAAGTGGGACACATCCTTGCGCTCGCGCTTCGGCGTCTTTACATTGAATAGTGCCATCGGCTAGCTTTTCAGCTTGCAGGGCTTGGTTAACACGTACCGTGTTTAACTCGTTACTGCGGATTTGATGCTGTTTAAATTGACCATATCCGGCAGAAATATCCCAATCCCATGTATCATCAAACATCATACCTTGCAGGCCAGCCCAGGTACGAATAGTCGTACGGTCGTTATCAGTGCTGATATTACCTACTTCACCAAAACGGCGATCCCAATAAATACGGTCTTTGTATGGGTTACTGTCAATAATTTCTTGTGGCACATATGGGTTATCAATAGGAATATAACCTGGCGCAATATCATCGATAGGATCCCCTGTCACTGGGTCGTAGCGAGGTACGTAAGCCCCTTCGTATTCATCTTCTGGTGACTTATCGTTGAACGAGCCACTCTTACTGTATTGAATTTGGAAATAACTCATGATGTCGTCTGTTACATCATAATCGACTTTTATTGCAGTCGAAAAGTTATCACTCGGCACATCAAGCATGACGTATTGCTGTGAATTAATACCATAAATTTCTTCATTGCCTTTCCAATCATCACGTAGCGTTTGACCGTCGTACCAAAACTGAGTGTCGTTATTATTATTCTCTAAAAATACACCACCTAAGGTACCATCGCTTTTGCTTGCCCAATCAGCTTGTGTAATACCGCTCATACACTGATAGCCATCAGCAGTGTACATTTGATTACACATCAGCTCATCATCGTAACTATGCGCCGCTTCTATTTGCGCTCGGTCGCGATCGTAAAAGGTCATACCAAAATCACGATCCCAGTTTGAGCTAACAAATACATAACCGCGATCATCAGCAAATGACGTTCCGTAGTTTAAATCAAGCGTAAACTCGCGACCGCCACCATCTGTTGTTTCACCGCCTCGGGCTTGAAATTCAAAACCTTCTTTTTTTGACTGGGTAATAATATTAACTACACCAGCAACCGCATCAGCACCATAAGTGGCCGATGCACCACCACTGATAATTTCAACGCGCTCTACCATGCCACTAGGAATAGTATTTAAACTGACATAATTACCACCGTAACTATTAGAGACAACACGGCGGCCATCAATCAATGTCAGCGTTCTATTAGCGCCTAAATCACGAAGCTGGACTGTTGATAAACCAGTACCCGAAATGCTTGATTGGCTGGTTGTGTTACCAATACTTTGGCTCAGTGCAGGCATATTATCGATTAATACATCTGAAAGATTGCCTAAGCCTGTATCCTGAATTGATGCTCTGTCCATGGTAACCAGCGGAGTCGTAACTGAAAAGCTATCACGCTTTAAACGCGAGCCTGTTACTGTTATTTTCTCTGGTACTTCTTGTACCACTTCTTCGCTTGCTTTAGCGGTTGATTGACGAGCAATAGCCTCGTCATTTGCTATTGCATGTCCAGATAAACTCGCTGTTATAGCCAGTGCTAAAGCGCATTTTTTGGTTGATATTTTACTCACAGACTTCCCTCATTTTTTATTATCCCATTAGTAGCTTTTTTATTAACTTTTTAGTTATTAAATCTGTTTTGTACTAATTGGTTTGTTTTACTAATAACAGGTTGTAAGTAATCGTGAATAAAAGCACAATGAGAGGTGTCTCGTTTATATCCCTATTTTACATCTATTTAATATCTATTTATTTATAATCATGGACTTATATTTATTGTGTTAGAATGTTGTAAAATTGAATATTAACTAATTATCGTGTTACTTTGCATTAAACAACACGTACAAACATCGCTAATAACTCATACTAGGAAGAGGTTTAAATACACATACTATGAATACTCAACAGCCTTTTTCAATTGGAAATTGCCAAATATCGGCGTTTGAAAATAAGCTGTTTTGTGCTGATAAAGCCTGTATTTTACAACCTAAATTTATAGAGCTGCTGACCTACTTAGTAGCGTGTTATCCAAATGCGGTGAGTCGCGAACAACTAATCGAAAACGTATGGGATGGTAATCAATATGTGGGTGAGAAAGCGCTCACTAATGCCATATGGCACCTTCGTAAAAGCTTTAAAGAGCTTGACCCCGACAACACCTACATAGAAACACTGCGTAAAACAGGTTATCGCTTAGTGCAAAAACCGATAATGCCAAACGCGCAGAACAGTATTAATACATCCTCTACTCGCCCTAAATATATTTTCGCTGTAGTCATGGCTATCGTGGTCTTGTTATTCGCTGGTGTCTGGGGTTATAGCGCTTTTAGCGATGAAAATAAGCCACTTGCGCTATCGCAACAAGCAGAGCGGTTATACGATCATGTTGAAACCATTACCACCAGCCCAGGACGAGAGTTGTTCCCCGCTATATCCA
Source organism: Pseudoalteromonas sp. Scap03 (assembly GCF_013393115.1). GTDB lineage: Bacteria > Pseudomonadota > Gammaproteobacteria > Enterobacterales > Alteromonadaceae > Pseudoalteromonas. The sequence goes on from NZ_VDEU01000001.1 coordinate 390,334, forward strand.
GCGACAGTCATTTTTTAGCATATTCTTGGCGCCGCCCTGGTCATAAAGCTAATTTATACTTGCGTGATTTACATTTACCCGAACAAGCAGCCATCGCTCTTACCGACACCCCATTCATTGAAGGTCGAGCGGTATTTAGCCCCGACTTAACTTTTATTTATTATTATCGCCGCATCTCTGGTCAAGGCTGCGAGGTTATTCAGCAAAATATTGCCTCAGGAAATACCACGATTTTAGGGAAGTGTGGTAACAAAGCGAGTACCGATATAGACATAAATGCCCCGGGCACACAACTGGTTTATATTAGTGAAGATCAAACAAATACTCTGACTCAACTTAACCTTGTTGATTTAACCTCATCGCCATACACAGTTACTCAGATACCTTGTATTTCAGCATGCCAATATACCGATGAGTCGGTTGTATTCTCCCCAGATGCAACTCAACTTGTAGTATCGCGTAACTTACCAACGGGGCTTGAAGAACTATTTTTAATAGACATAAAAACAGGTAATGCAAAGCAACTAACCACTGGGTTCATTGATATGAGAGGCGTTGATTGGCACCCCTCTAAAGCGCAACTCGTTTTTTCTGGTGTGAAAAAAGGTAAACGCCAAGGGTACTTTTACAACCTTAAAACACAACAAATGATTAATGCCCGCATAGATGGCTTAAGCTACCCAGAATTTGCCAGTGATGGCAGTTTGTATTTTCATCAGTGGAATATAGACTCGGCTTTAATGCGTTTAGAGGTTAATAATGCGGTTGCAAGCTCTCCTTTCCCAGTATTATCGAGCCATTTTAGTACCCGCTTTCCTAATTACAATAAAACCAGAAACAAACTCGCGTTTGTCTCTAATGAGTCGGGCTCAATGGAATTGTGGACCGCAAAAAAAGACGGTACGTCTCGAAAGCAGCTCACTAATCTCAATGCCAATATTTACAACCCGGTATGGTCGCCAGATGGTGATTATATTGTTTTTGTTGCCTCGCATCCTAGTGGTCATGCGTTATACCTGTATGACTTTAATAAACAAACCAGTCGATTATTACCTACGGGCTTTAGCGATCATGGTAAACCGAGCTGGGCTGCAGATAGTAAAAGCGTATTAGTTTCTGATGATCAGCACGTGTATCGCTTAGACTTAAGCACTAATAAGCTTATACAAGCTGTAGAGGCTCCCACGCTATACGCTTATGAAAACAAGCAAGGCGCTTTAATTTTTGCCAACCAAGCAACCAATCAACTATGGATCAAAGGCCCTAAAAGCCAAACTGAGCAACTACTGGTTAGCGATATTAATTTATCAAATCATAATTCGTGGTATTTTTTTGAAGGCGATACCTTAGCGACATCACGTATTTACTATTTTAATGTAAAACAAGGTGATTACCGATTAAGTTATTACGACCTCTCAAAAAAAGATCACCATGATGTAATAAAGCTTCCTGAGCGCGCATTTAGCCGTACTTCTGGCTTAACTTATATTACGAGTGCAAACTGGCTGGTGTACTCTTCGTATAAGTCACCACAAATTGATATAAAACGTATCAACCATCAATATTTGCCATAAGGGTAACAGCTTAAACCAAATTTAAAAAATTAAGCTTCCTAGGGTTAGCGCGTACAAACCCGTTTGGTATAATTAAACAAACCAATCTTAAGAGGATACGCTAAATGCCACACATTATTATTGAACACTCAGAAGATCTGCCTTTATTGCCTCAGGTTCTAGTGGAAAAAATCCACACAACAACATTTGAAAGTGGCTTATTTGATTTAGAAACAATAAAAACTCGTGCTATTGCGTATCAACATTACCAATTAGGTGTGGGTAAAGAGGGGTTTATTCATATTGCAGTACATATTATGGCTGGGCGCTCTATTGAGCAAAAACAAAAACTAAGTGAGCAGTTACTAGCGTGCCTACAAACATATTGTAGAGCTTCTGATAGCTTAAGCGTTAATATTTACGAAATGAATCACGAGATTTATCGTAAAAATTAACCGCTGTTAAAACATCATAGTTATAGGCAAGTGCTCTATAACTATGATGGTATCCCCGCTCTGCTAATTTTTATAAAACCGCGGTTAAAGCGTAAACTTACCTAGTAAATCCCTTAAAATATTCGACTCTTTATTTAAGCCACTACAAAGCTGCTCTGACTTTTTCATATTTTCTTTGGTTTGCTCTGCCGAGTCGGAAATCATCACAATATTTTGGCTAATTTCTGAGGTTGCTAACGTTTGCTCTCTCGTTGCGGTAGCCACTGAGTTATTTAACTCGCTTAACAGTACAATTTCCTGTGAAATACCATTTAATGTATGGCCTGTTTCTTTTAATCGCTCGGCATTTTCTAAGGTGTTTTTGCTACCCAATTCAATCGCAGTTACCGTGCTTGAAGCTTTAGCATTTAACGAAGCAATCATCTCATTAATTTGCTCTGTAGACTCCGCAGTACGCTGTGCAAGCGTTCTCACTTCATCAGCAACTACTGCAAAGCCACGCCCTTGCTCGCCAGCTCTCGCCGCTTCAATTGCCGCATTTAACGCCAATAAGTTAGTTTGCTCAGAAATCCCTTTAATAACATCCAATACATGAGAAATTGATTTAATCTCTGTCGAGAGCTCTAACACTGAGGCCACAGAATTGGCCATCGATGCTTCCAGCTGCTCCATTTGTTTAATTGTGCTTTGCACAAAATCAACGCCTTTATGTGTAGTCTCTTCGGTTTTAGTAGCAATATCTGCCGCATTGCTGGCACTGCCAGAAATATCTTGAACCGTAACTTCCATCTCATTAACCGCTGCCGCCACCGTTTGTGTACTCGATGACTGTACCTCAGCTAAATTAGCCGCTCCTTGTACTTGCTCAAGTACATCTTGGGAAATACCTTTAACATGAATTGCCGACTCAGAAACCTGTTTAAACATATAATGTAACTGCTCTAAAAACAGATTAAACTTAATCGCTAAATCGGAAATTTCATTATTATCGTCAGTAGGAAGTCGCGCCGTTAAATCGCCATCTTTTTCTGTTAACGCATTCACTGCTGCAGTAATGCTTTCGATTGGCCTAAATATTTGCCCTACCAACACGCGTGCTAACGCTAAACCTACAAGCGCAATAATTACACCAAAAATGATATTAGTACTAATAGCGCTATTAATTGGGCCATATAATTGCTCTTGGGGAATTTCAGCGACTAAGTGCCAGCCTAATGAGTTTACTGGCGTACTTGAAACAACATAGTCATCACCATCAATTACTTTACTTTGAATTGCCCCATTTTTAATCGGCGCCAAGTCAACTGATTGACCTATTTTAGTTTTATCACCATGCAGCATAATCTCGCCACTACCAGAGGCCAAATAAACTATACCGCCCTCACCTATTCTATATTCGCTTATGAGATCCACCATAGAATCGAGCGAACGGCCTATTCCGGCAATTCCTTGTCGTTGCCCATCAAACTCAATGGCATAATTAATAAATACCATTACCTCAGAGCTGCCTTTATCTATGTCGAGCGCAACTTCAAATGGCCTATCCGATGCTAAAAAAAAATCAAACCAAGTATCACTGCTGTCTATTTGTCTGGAAATACCCTCATCGGTGTAATAGTTGCGGGAGTTTTTAGAAATAATAAATGCGTTACTGGCTTGGTTTTTATTTTTTATATGTTTGAGGTAATCAATAAATTTTCCACGGCTTTGCGCATCTTCATTATTATTCATCCATTGTTGAACAAATAAGTTTTGCGCTATTTCCTTGCCTACAATAATGGGTGTCGAAAGCTCCAATTCAATTTGGCTTTTCACTTCACTAAGCGCTGTAGGTAGATCTACTTTAGCTAGCTTTTCTTCTGTATTTGAGCGAATACTATTGGAAAATATTAGAGTAGATATTGCTAAAGGAGCAACAACAGCCAGAATAAGACTGAGGTATACTTTTCGTTTCAATAACATAGAGCACCTAAGAAGTAACTAAGCGAAATTTTATATACTGCACACAATTAACAGTAGCGATATTAAAGGTTATTAAGTAAAAATTTTTATAATAAAACCCCATAACACTTTAATAGTAGATTCAACTGTGTTTATTGCAATGTATTCAATAGAATTAATACAAAAATCAGTGCACTGGTAAAAATACGATAGAAATAACAAAAATGAATTTATAAACTAGGAAAATGAGTTTCTATTTACTTGAAAGGCTTTGAAAAGTGGTGGCCCCTCCCAGACTCGAACTGGGGACCTAACGATTATGAGTCGTGTGCTCTAACCAACTGAGCTAAGGGGCCATTTTTGTATAACTGTAAACAGTTAATTTTTGAAGCGTTTAGCCACAGAGCGACTAAAGCGGGTTGCAGTATAAAAAGTTTTTAGGGGCTTGTCACTAGCAAAAAGCTTTATTTTAACAATCAAGGGGCTAACTGCTCAAATAGTAGGCTTTTAGATTTATTGATGGTGACTTCGAGGAAACGAACTCATTAAATAATAGTAGTCTGAGTAACTAATACACATACCTTACGATGGCAATTAGCAACTCAGTATTAAATGTATTACTGCGATATGGCGTTATTTTTTGGCGATAATATAAATCGCATGAATTAGTCCTGGGAAATAGCCGAGCAAGGTTAGCAAAATATTTAACCAAAAGTGCATCCCTAACCCCACCTGTAAAAATACACCCAGTGGTGGTAATAAAATAGAAAAAATAATTCTGATGATATCCATAATTTAATCCTTATAATGTTAGCAAAGCAAAAAGCCCAGCAGGGCTGGGCTTTTAGTATAGTGTATTATTCTGCAATAACAGTTAATTCATCAACTACTTCGCGAACATCTTCTGCGTTTTTAGCAATTTCCATCGCTAATTGCTTTTCAGCATCAGACTCAACTGAACCTTTAAGAGTTACTACACCATTATCGGTATCAACATCAATGTCTGTACCACCTACTTCAGAATCAAATAAGTAACGCGTTGTGATAACTGTTGTGATTTTGGCATCGGTCAAATCACTTTCCGTGTCGTTACCCATCATTTTAGAATCATGCTTCTTCATGTCGGTGTTTTTTACCACAGTTAGACTGTTTTCAACGTCAGTTACACCATCTAGGCTTAGCACGAGTTCTTCAGCAAGCTCTTTATCTACGTCGCTGTTTACTTTACCTGTTAGCATTACCTTGCCGTTTTTTACGTCCGTGTTGATATCAAAGTTGTTTAGATTGGTGTTCATCAGCAGTACTGTTTCTGCCTTTCCATCAATCCAAGCATCTTTGCTTTCGTTTTCCCAACTGCTTGCTTGAGCGCCCATTGCGGTTGTTCCTAATACTAGGGCTGCAATCATAGACTTATTAAATGTTTTCATAATCGTTCTCCATTTGATTAAAGACACTTTAACTAATGCGAACATCGGGCCAATGTTTTTTACGCATTAATTTCAATGACTTAGTCAAAACAAGCCAATGCTGACTTAAACCTACAAAGTAAACATTTACAGACCATTGCGTAAAACTTTCTCGAATAGCGAAACTTACTAAATAATTGTATATTTGGTTAATCTGTCGTTAATATAATAAAAAACGAAGAAACAAAAAACATAAAGCACTGATTTTAAATAAATTAATATTTGGTATAAGGCTTGCTCTGAAATAGCCAGCAACCTTAAAAGGATAATTTAAATGTCTGTTAAAATTGAAGACCGCCCTATCGAGCAAGTTCGTGAGCAAGTAATTGATCAACTCATTTATAATTACAGCCATGGTGTCATTTCTGTAGAAGCATTTGAAAGGCGCTTAGACGATGCAATGGCAGCGAGTAACAATAACGCGCTTATGGCCCTTGTTGAAGATTTAACCTTAAATACTGATCAGCAATATAAGGCGCAAAAGCACTCGCAGTTTTCACCTAACTATGGTGCGCAGCATAAGGGGAGTGAAGAGCCACTCACATTAAGAAGCATTCTTGGCTCAAGTGAACGAAGCGGCCAATGGGTCGTTCCTCAAAAAATTTATATAGAAAACTACATGGGGTCAATCAATCTTGATTTTACGGATGCTATTTTTACCCACCAACATGTCACTATTCACGTTAATTGTTACCTCGGCAGCGAAGAAATATATGTACCTGAGCACGTTAATGTAGTTTCTAAAATGTTTTGTATTTTAGGCAGTTTTGAAAATAAAACAGTTTCACTCAATAAACGCCAAGGGCCAACGATTCAAATTGAAGGAAAAACTGTTTTAGGCTCTGTGGAAGTTAAAGTTAAACGCACTATTAAAGAAAAATTTATTAGCTTTGCAAATGATCTGAAAACTCAACTTGGCATGAATGGTAAACATTATTAAATATGCTAAACATTTAATGAAGCCAAAATTGTTGGCTTCATTCATATTATAAGTCGTTATTTCGCTCACTAGGTACATCACTCATGTACTCTACAAACTCAACCTCAAACCCTGCGGGATCAATATAATAAATGTTCTTTCTAAATGGATTTACAGCGCCTTGCTTACTTATTTCAAAGCCCGCATGCTTTAGGCGCGCTATTACTGCATTTAAGTTATTGGTTATATAAGCAAAGTGTGCCAAACCAATTTGATGCCCTGATAAGTCACGGTTTTTCCCTTCACCGTGATCACTTATAGCAATATATTGATCGTTATCACCAAAATGTACCCAGCGCCTTGCTTTACCATACCAGGTTCCTTCTCCCTCACTTCTAATTGACCAATAGGGAAACGCTGCTTGGTAAAACTTAAGCATGGCGTTTATATCACTGACAACTAAATTTACGTGTTCTAATTTCATAATTTTCTTCCTGTTAATTGAATATAGAACATCATAAAACCTCAAGCTCACTTTAGGTAAAGCGCTAATTTACAAATTTATTGCTTGTTTTTATTTCAATAAATATATCGAAAGATCATAGCTGTACAAAAAACACTCATAAGTATTTAGGCTTTATGGTTTACTTTATGGCAAAAACCGCTAAAATACGCCGGCTTAAATATATAAACGTTCTTTTACAACCCAAAGGTAATACCATGCATCCAATGTTAAACATTGCGGTTCGCGCTGCGCGTAACGCAGGCAAACTTATTCTTCGTGCAAGTGAAGACTTATCAAAAGTTGAAGTGCAACAAAAAGGCACCAATGATTTAGTTACTAACATTGATAAAGAAGCCGAAGCCGTAATTCGTGACACTATTTTACGTTCTTACCCTGATCACTGCATAGTTGGTGAAGAGTTAGGCGAACACAAAGGTAAGGATGCTGATTACCAATGGATTGTTGACCCACTTGATGGCACAACTAACTTCATCAAGGGTATCCCTCATTTCGCAGTATCTATTGCACTTAAAGTTAAAGGTCGTTTAGACCAAGCCGTAATTTACGATCCAATTCGTGGCGAGCTTTTCACTGCTTCTCGCGGTCAAGGCGCACAGTTAAACAGCAAACGTTTACGTGTATCTAAAACTGTTGAACTTGCTGGTTCTGTTCTTGCTACAGGCTTTCCTTTCAAACAAAAGCATCACTTAGATGCATACTCTGAAGCGTTTAAAGCGTTATTTGTTCACACGGCTGATATTCGTCGTGCAGGCTCTGCTTCGCTAGATATGGCGTATGTTGCAGCAGGTCGTGTTGATGGCTTCTTTGAAATTGGTTTAAAACCTTGGGATACAGCAGCAGGCGAGCTATTAGTTAAAGAAGCTGGCGGCATGATTGTTGATTTTGCTGGCGGTAATAACTACAACGTGAGCGGTAACGTAATCTGTGGTGCACCTAAGCTAACACAGGCGATTGTTCGCGAAATGCGCCCAGTATTATCTGAGTCGTTATTACGTTAATCGTAATTACGTACTAAAAAAAGGAGCCTAGGCTCCTTTTTTGCTTTTTGTTAGCCACTTTTTTTACTATTGGATAAACGTACAATAGCGGGAGCAGGCCTTCTTCGATTACATATAAATAAGTAGCTGTGACGATAACGTTTTGCTTCTTTTTTAGCATCTGTCGCTAATGCCGCTACTTGATGACTATTTTTACACTGCTGCAGATCAGGCTCAACTAAACCTATCGATAATGTAAGTAAAGGTACAAACTGCTTTTCGCCCTCTCGATTAGTTGCCCAATACCCTTTTCCAGCAATATGCTCTGGCGTAAAAAACACGCGTGACTGTAGTTCAAATTGCGAGATAATAGTATTACAAATCTCCACCGCATCTTTTTTTTCAAACACCACCATAAAGTCATCGCCGCCAATATGCCCGACAAAATTAGCGCTGTGCGCACACGCTTTTACAGTCACATCGGCCAGAAGTTTTATTACGCTATCCCCACTGGCATAGCCATACAAATCGTTAAATTGTTTAAAGTGATTTAAATCGATGTAGGCTAGTGAAAATGGCTGTTTATGTTGCAGACGCTGCTCTATTACCTCACTAATTGCTACATTACCCGGTAACATGGTCAAAGGGTTAGCATGTTGAGCGTGGCGGATTTTTTCTGCTGTAATGTGCTTTAGTATGTCTCTGAGCGGTGCCAAGCCTAAATATTTATTGTTGCAGGTGATAACAATATGGCGACGAATATCAAAGTCTTGCTCTGTTATTTGCTGGGAGACAATATCAAGCATTTGATTTTCATCAACCACCAAAGGTTGTTTATCCATTAACTCAGTGACTTCACATTTATCATAAAGTGCATGCCCATAAGGCGCGGCAAACACTTCTGTTAGCTGATCTTTGTGTAACAGCCCTATTGGCTGCTGACTGCTATTTAATACCGGTAAGCTGATTATGCTTTTGTCTTGCTCAAAAAGTGCATGAGCTTCTTTACAACGCGTATGACTGCTAATAGCAGGCTGAGCAACAGCAAGCACACCTATTGCCATTGATTGTTCAAACTTTGAGGCGGCTTGGGTCGAAGTGAGCGATTGTAACTGTTTACAGTTGTAGTCATAACTTGGCTGTTGACTCGGTCTTTCTAACAAGAACCCCTGAACATGACTTATGCCTATACTTTTAACTAAATCTAGCTCTTCGGAACGTTCGATTCCCTCTGCAATCACCGCTGTATTTGTTGCCCGTGCTAACACCATAATTGATTTTAGAAATTCTTTTTTAACTTCGCTTTGATCGCAATGATCAATAAAGTAACGATCAATTTTTACAATATCTGGGCATAACTGCGACCATTGCTTTAGTCCTGAATAACCTGCACCGAGATCGTCAATAGCAATAGTAAAGCCTAGCTCTCGATAATGAGCGATGGTTTTTAACAGTAAAAAGCCATCATCTACTTTTTCTTGTTCAGTTACTTCAATCACCACTCGATTGGCAGCAAGACCAAACTGTTCAATTAAATGTAAGGTTTCGCCTTTAGGGTGGCTCGGATCGAGTAGAATTTTTGGGCTGACATTTAAAAATAACTTCCCTTGCAGACTGAGTTTTACAAAATTTTCAATGGCGCGAGAACGGCATAAAAGCTCAAGCTCTGAAATCAATTGGTATTTATGAGCCGCTTCGAATAGCTTATTTGGCATGGCTAATGGACCATTTTTAGGGCCACGGCTAAGCGCTTCATACCCAATAATAGATTGCTTAGCTATATCGAAGATAGGTTGGAACAAGGTTGTTATTGCTCCTTGTTGTAAAATTGATTCTAAGACTTGTCGTTGCTCAGTCACTACTAGCTCAAATAAAAATTTAATAAGAGCAATAAAATACCAACTGAGTATGACTATTATGTGACTTATATAGGAGGCAATAAAAAACCGCTCACTAGGAGCGGTTTTGTTTTAAGAATAATTTAATCTCAATTAAGGTATTGGATCTAAATCAGCGCCTTCTTTTTCAATCACTTCTGGTATTAAATCTTCTTTACTTACGCCCATGGCAATAGCCACCGAGCTGGCAACGTAAACTGAAGAGTAAGTACCAATAAACACACCAAATAGTAGTGCAGTAGCAAAGCCATGAATGGTTTGACCGCCCCATACAAATAACGCAATCAGTACTAAAATAGTAGTGATTGAGGTTACTAAGGTACGGTTAAGTGTTTGCGTAAGCGAGATATCAATAATTTCAATCGTGTCGTCAATGCGCACTTTGCGGAAGTTTTCACGAATACGGTCTGATACAACAATGGTATCGTTTAGTGAGTAACCTATCACGGCAAGTATTGCTGCCAAAATAGTTAAGTCAAACTCTAAACCAAGCACCGAGAATAAACCAATCGTAATGATTACATCGTGTAAAAGCGCGCCAACTGCGCCCACAGCAAAACGCCATTCAAAGCGAAACGCCACATAAATTAAGATACAAATAAGTGCAGTTAACATGGCAAGGCCACCCTGCTCTTTTAAGTCTTCACCTACGCTTGGACCTACAAACTCAATGCGGCGCATTACTACGCTATCATCAGCTTGTTTAAGGGCAGCAATTACTTGGTTACCAATTACTTCTGCTTTTACATCATCACCGCGAGGGGCTAAACGGACCAGTATTTCTTGGCTTGAGCCAAAAAGCTGTACCGATGCATCAGCAAAATCATTTTCAGCTAGTACATTACGTACTTTTTTCAGATCGGCTGGTTGCGAAAACCCCACCTCAACCGCTGTACCGCCGGTAAAATCTAAGCCGAAATTTAAGCCTTTAACAAAAAGTGACGTCAGCGACGCTATAATTAATAGCGTAGAAAAGCCCATTGCCACTTTTCGAAGAGACATGAAACGAAGGGTTTTTCCGCCCAATCTTAAAATTTGCATGTCTGCTCCTTAAATTGAAAGTTTATCAACACGTTTACCGCCAATAAATAGGTTGATAACCGCACGGGTACCTATAATTGCTGTAAACATAGAGGTTAAAATACCAATTGCTAGGGTTACCGCAAAACCAGCAACAGGACCGGTACCAACAGCAAACAAGATAATCGCCGCAATTAATGTGGTGATATTGGCATCAAAAATAGTACTAAAGGCGCTATCATAACCAAAATGAACTGCTTGTTGAGGGCTGCGGCCATCGGCTAGCTCTTCACGAATACGTTCAAATATAAGTACGTTCGCATCAACTGCCATACCAACAGTCAGTACAATACCAGCTATACCCGGTAAGGTAAGCGTTGCACCAGGAATTAATGACATAACACCAATAATAAGTACTAAGTTGGCAGCCAGTGCAATATTCGCAACAAGGCCAAAACCTTTGTAGTAAATAAGCATAAAGGCCAGTACAAACGCAAAGCCAAGAGCTACAGCGGTCATACCTGCTTCAATGTTTTCTTGACCTAGGCTTGGCCCAACCGTACGTTCTTCTACAATTTGAATAGGCGCAACCAGTGCACCCGCACGTAGTAGTAAACTTAAGTTATGTGCTTCAGCTGGGTTATCAATACCGGTAATGCGGAATGAACGGTCAAGACGCGCTTGAATGGTTGCTACGTTAATAACTTCTTCCACTTTAATTGGCGGAAGTGCTTTACCGTCACTGTCTTTTTTACCTGATGGCTTGTATTCAATAAACACGGTAGCCATACGTTTACCGATAGCACGCTTGGTAAAGGCATTCATTTTTGCCCCACCTTTACTATCGAGTTTAATGCTTACTTGTGGACGCTGGTACTCATCTGCACCTGACTGCGCACCAGTAATATGGCTGCCTTCAAGAATAATGCGTTTTTTTAGTACCACAGGATAACCATCACGGCTCATGATCATTTCAGTACCCGGTGGGATACGACCTTGAGCAGCGGCGCTTATGTCAGCATTTTCGTCAACCTCACGAAACTCAAGCGTTGCCGTAGCACCTAAAATTTCTTTAGCGCGAGCGGTATCTTGAATCCCTGGTAATTGCACAATAATACGTTCAGCACCTTGACGCTGTACGTTTGGCTCTGCAACCCCAATTTGGTTGATACGGTTACGAATAATAGTTTCGTTTTGCTTGATAGCATAGTCACGAATTTCTTTTAGCTTTAGCTCACTCATAGTGGCAAAGAATGCGTTATCGTTACTGCTATCATCAATGTAAACGTTTAATGGGTAACGGCTTTCTAAAAAGCGCTCTGCAGCGTCTTTATCTTCTTCGTTACGCATTTCTACACGCATGCGCTCAGAACCAGCTACGCGGCGCACACTCCGATAACGTAGTTTTTCTTCACGCAGGTCGCTACGGAAATCTTGCTCCATCTGCTCTAACTGATTATCCACCGCAGTGACCATATCGATTTCCATGGTGAAATGTACACCACCACTTAAATCTAGGCCTAACTTCATAGGATTACCGCCCAGCGACTTTAACCAAGCCGGTTGTGCAGGAGCCATATTAATCGCTGAGATATAATCGTTACTTAGCGAGTTACGCAGTAAGTCTTGTGCTTTTAGTTGGTCTTCAACATTTTTAAAACGAACAAGAATTTGCCCATCTTCAAGCTTTGTCGATTTAGCGCTTACGTTGTCTTTTTTGAGGATTGCGTTTACTTTGTCTACAACACTGAGGTCAACATCGGTGCCTTTAGCGCCAGAAACCTGTATGGCCGGATCGCGGCCATACAGGTTTGGTGAAGCATATAAAAGGCCAATGGCTAACACAGCTAAAACAAGTAAATACTTCCAAATTGGAAACTTGTTTAACACGGGGTCGTCCTTATTATTTTTATAGCGACTTCATTGTGCCTTTAGGCAATACAGCAGATACTGCTGATTTTTGTACTGTTACTTCTGCTTGCTCATTTAATGAGATCACGATGAAGTCTTTATCTTCAGCAATTTTTACGATTTTACCCACTAAACCACCTTGGGTTAGCACTTCATCGCCTTTTGCCATCGCACTCATTAAGCTTTTATGCTCTTTTACGCGCTTTGCTTGCGGGCGGTAAATTAAAAAGTAAAAAACCAAACCAAAAATCGCTAACATAATTAGCATTTCCATACCACCGCCTGCTGCAGGTGCACCAGCGCTTGCATGCGCGTTTGAAATAAATAAACTCATAATACTTCCTCTTTAATTTTTAAATTTTAATTTGTTGTATCAGCTAGCTCTGGCACTTCTTGGCCTCGGCGAGCGTAAAAATCGTGGACAAATGTCTCTAGTTGACCTTCGCTAATAGCATTACGCAAACCTTCCATAACACGTTGATAGTATCGTAAGTTATGGATAGTGTTTAGTCGTGCACCCAAAATTTCGTTACATTTGTCTAAATGATGCAAGTAGGCGCGCGAATAATTTTTACAGGTATGGCAATCACACTCTGGATCAAGTGGACCCGTATCTGTTTTATGCACTGCGTTACGGATTTTAATGGTACCCGTTGTAATAAATAAGTGACCATTACGTGCATTACGCGTTGGCATTACACAGTCAAACATATCAATACCACGACGAACCGACTCAACTAAGTCTTCTGGCTTGCCTACACCCATTAAATAACGTGGTTTGTTTTCTGGCATTTTATAAGCACAATGATCAAGAATATTAATCATTTCATTTTTAGGTTCACCAACCGATAAACCACCAAGTGCATAGCCATCAAAACCAATCTCTTCAAGGCCCGCTTGTGATTGTGCACGAAGCTCAGGATACATACCGCCTTGAATAATACCAAACAATGCTGACGGGTTGTCGCCATGCCCTTCTTTTGAGCGCTTAGCCCAACGAAGAGAAAGCTCCATAGAGTCTTTGGCTTCTTTTTCAGTGGCAGGATATGGCGTACATTCGTCAAATATCATCACGATATCTGAGCCAAGATCACGCTGCACTTCCATTGATTTCTCTGGCGACATCATAATTTGATCACCATTAACTGGCGATTGGAACATTACGCCTTCTTCAGTGATTTTACGCATTGCGCCAAGGCTAAATACTTGGAAACCGCCTGAGTCAGTAAGAATTGGGAAGTCCCAGTTCATAAAATCGTGTAAATCACCATGCTGTTTGATGATTTCAGTACCTGGACGCAACATTAAGTGAAATGTATTGCCTAAACAGATTTGTGCACCCGTTGCTTTAACTTCATCAGGTGTCATGCCTTTAACCGTGCCATAAGTGCCTACAGGCATAAACGCTGGTGTTTCTATTACACCTCGGTCAAAAATCAAGCGACCGCGGCGTGCTTTGCCATCGGTGCAGTCTAATTCAAATTTCATAATATCCTCTGTGTCGGAAAAACAGTCCAACAAGCTATAATTTAACCGCTCGATTCTACCCTTTTTACCACCCTATTACTATTAGCAGTGATAAATTCACTGTGCTTAGGAGTAAAATAAAAACCGATAACGCTGTAAATTATTTACGGGTCAAAAACATCGCATCGCCATAGCTAAAAAAGCGATACTGTTGTTCAATCGCAGTATTGTAAGCACCCATAATATTGTCTTGCCCTGCAAAGGCACTGACCAGCATAATTAGGGTTGATTCAGGTAAATGGAAGTTGGTGACCATGGCATCAACAACGTTAAATTGATAACCTGGGAAAATAAAAATATCGGTATCACCAAAGTAAGTATCTAACTTGCCGCCATGTATTTTTGCTGCCGACTCTAGTGAGCGAACTGAAGTTGTACCTACCGCAATCACACGCCCGCCTTTAGCTTTAGTGTTTGCAACCGCATCCACCACAGCTTGCGGTACTTCAATATATTCAGAGTGCATGATGTGCTCATCAACACTTTCAACCCTAACTGGCTGGAATGTACCTGCACCAACATGCAAGGTAACAAACGCCATTTGTACGCCTTTATTTTCAAGCGCAGCCATGAGTTTATCGTCAAAATGAAGGCCTGCGGTTGGTGCAGCTACGGCGCCTGGCTTTTCACCATATACTGTTTGGTATCGCTCTCGGTCCGCTTCATTATCTGGGCGATCAATGTAAGGAGGAAGCGGCATATGGCCAACATCATTTAAAATGTCGAGCACATTTTCACTGCGGTCAAACTCAAGCTCAAATAACGTATCGTGGCGTGCCACCATAATGGCTTTTGCTTTGCCCTCTAAAATGAGTACATTGCCCGGTTTTGGCGATTTACTAGCACGAATGTGCGCAAGAACCCGGTGTTCGTCTAATACACGCTCTACCAGCACCTCAACCTTACCTCCTGATTCTTTTTGACCAAACATACGCGCAGGTATTACTTTGGTGTTGTTAAAAACCAATAAGTCGTTTTCGTTAACCAGTTCAAGAATGTCACTAAATATTTTATGCTCAACAGCACCGCTCGGCCCGTCTAAGCTTAATAAACGGCTACTAGTTCTGTCTGCTTTTGGAAAACGAGCAATTAATTCATCAGGTAAGTCAAAGCTAAAATCAGCTACGCGCATTGTTAGAATTCCACATCATTTAAAATCGCGCCAAGTGTATATCTATACTTAAACAACCACAAGGTACGTGCTAAATTACACTATAATGGTATTGCTCAATAAACTTATTTATTAAATTAAGTCAATTATTACTACAAATAGATTTAAGATTGATCGTTAGATTTAAGGCCGCTCTATAATAAATACGCTTGTTCTTAGCACTAAATATCATTACTCTTATAGTTTTACGATCTGCATTTCTCGGAGTGGTACCTAAGTGGCAAAACAGCTTAAATTGCTAATATTAAATGCAAGTAATGATGAGCGCCAGACTATACGTGCCACGCTGGAGAGGCTTAGTGTGTTTGAGTTTATTGAAGCCTCAGACAGCCAAGATGCGTTAAAAATCTTAAAGAACCAAAGCGTAAATATAATCATAACCGGATTAGATGTAGGTAAAATTGATGGCTGGCGGTTTTCACGTATGATCCGCTCTGGTTTACTTAACACGCCGAAAAATACGCCTATTTTACTTATTCCGCCCATTTATTGTGAGCGTATCGCCGAAACTACCGCACGTAGCTATGGCATAGATGCAGTACTGCCTTTTGAACGCCAAGATATATTGCCGCAAATACTAGCAAATGTGCTGTCGAGTCATTTAGAAAAAAGCAGTCGCTTAAACCTGTTGTTATTAGAACCCTTTACCAGCAGAGCATACGACATGAGTGAACAATTAAAGCTTAACTTTGCAATTACTCATGTTACTAACGAAAAAGCCGCGCTCAGTGCCTATAATCAACAGCCGTTTGCTATCGTGCTACTCGATGCCACTGCAGCACAAGCTGAGAGTTCAAATCAATTAGTAGAAAAGATTTTGCAGCATAACCCTCAGCAAGCCATTGTTACTATTATTGATAAAAACGATGCTGATTACGCTGAGCAGTTATTACTTTCTGGCGTTACCGACTTTATTCGCGCCCCTTACGATCCCTCATTTTTAAATAAAGTCTGTGATCATGCAGCGCGTCGTGAAGATTTTATGGTGAGCTATGCTGAGTTTGCTAACAAAGTGCAGCAATTAAGCATTAGTGAAGTAAAATATCGTGACCTATTTTCAGCGCATCAGCGTATTTTATTGCACCTGAACACGGTTGTACTTGAACTAGACCAACAAGGAAGTATTCGCTTTATAAACCCGGCGTGGGAATCTCTAAGTGGTTTTGGAGTTAAGTCGTCCTTACAACAACCACTCACTGCGTTTTGTACCACAGAATATAAACAGTCATTACAATCAACCATTGATGATATTTTACAAGGTGGCGCGAACAAACAAAAAATAGAAGTTAAACTGAGCCAAAAAAATGGTAACTCAGTGTGGGTAGAATGTCGGCTTCAGTTAATAAAAAATAGCAGCAACAACGCCACTATCACCGCCACACTCGATAACATTCATGAGCGCAAACAAGCAGAGTTGCAATTGCGCCATTTAGCCCTGCATGACACCTTAACAGGGCTACACAATCGTTATTATTTTGACCAACAGCTTAACTATATTTGCCAGAGCGAAAACACCCATACAAATATTGAACACGCGCTTATTTATATTGACCTTGACCACTTTAAAATAATAAACGACAGCAAAGGCCACCAACAAGGTGACATTGTTTTAAAAGAAGTGGCGCAGCTATTTATTGCCAATATTAGTAATGAGCATCTAATCTGCCGTGTCGGTGGCGATGAGTTTGCGGTGATACTTAAAAATACCAATTTATTGGATGCACATTTAATTGCAGAAGGGATTTGTAGTGCCATTGAAGGCAACCAATTTAAATCTGAAGAGCAAATCTATTCAATTAGTTGCTCGATTGGTTTAACCCAAATTACCGCTGATAACTGCGATCCAAATGAATGCTTAAAGCAGTCAGATATTGCGTTATATATTGCTAAAAATTTAGGCCGTAACTTAGTACACTGTTATTCAAAACAAGATGGTGAGAATAATGCGCTGCAAACGGGTTTAGAGTGGGGCCATGGGGTACGTCAAGCACTCCAACAAGACAGTATAGAGCTTCATTATCAACCCATTTGGGATTTTAAAACAAATCAGGTTGCCTACTTTGAAGTACTGCTAAGGTTAAAGCTAGACGACGAACTTATTTACCCTAATCAATTTATTCCCTCATTGGAAATGCTCAACGATACCTTTTTAATGGACCAATGTGTTATTCGTAACAGCATTGCGAGTGTTGCTGCACATCCAGAGCTTCTTCAGATTGCAATAAACTTATCGGCACAATCATTTTTAGATGAACGTTTACTGCCATTAATAGAATCGACCCTTGAGAAGTATCAAGTGTCTCCTGCGAAAATTATTTTTGAAATAACCGAATCGGCCAGTATTAATAATTTAGCGGCGACACGAAAAATGATTGAACGACTAAATAATTTAGGTTGCCACTTTTCAATTGATGACTTTGGCACAGGATTTAGTACCTTTAATTACCTTAAACAATTACCAGCTCAACACGTAAAAATTGACGGCTCCTTTGTACGCGATATGCTTAATGACTCCATTGATTTAGCGCTAGTAAAGGCCATAAATGACATCAGTCGCTCACTAAATAAGCGCTCTGTTGCTGAATATGTAGAAACTGCAGAAGTGTTTTTTGCACTTAAAGAAATTGGTATCGACTATGGGCAAGGCTACTTTATTGCTCGCCCTGTACCAATTGACAAGGTACTGATTGAGTTAGAAAAAATTAAAAACAACCCTATTTTTTATCAAGACACCCTCACGTCACTATAAACATTAATAAACAAATTTAAGCAATTTATTACTTTCAAATTTGCCCATCTAACCTATACTTTGCTTATCGGCAGCACAATGTCATGAAAATTAAGTGATTACCTTGATTTTACGTGACATCTTTATTTCTTATCGTCTAGATGTCTATACTGTTAAAGGTGGACATAGGGGCATGAGGAGGACGTTTATGACGCAACTAATCACGTTATTATTGTTTATACACTTTGCTATTGCGCTTCAATGTTACAAGTATGCCCAGATTAAAGGCTACCCTGTAAAAACCTTCACAGTGCTTGGGCTGGTCCCGTACTTTAATGTTGTTGTATGGGTTTACTTACTATTTTTACCGCCGCTAGAGAGCTACCACAGCCAGCATAAGCAGCCTCTATAATTCCCCGTGTTATTTAGCGTATTAATTAAAATACGCTTTTTTTACCTATTTAAAATCAACACTACACTGCTTTTTCAAAAAGACCTCTAATTGTTGGCTAAACAATTTAAAGTCACGAATGCGCCCTGTTGTTTTACGCCACAATACACCAATATCGCGATAGGCATCACCTTGCGATGGCGTAGCTAGCATGTTTTTGTTTTCTAAAATACCTGCATTAATCGCCATTTGCGGTAAAAACGTCACGCCAAGTTTATACTCAACCATACTCAATAAAGTATGTAAGCTAGCCGCCTCAAAGGGATTTATACAGCTAGAGCGATTTAAATGGCACGCACTGAGCGCATGCCCTGTCATACAATGCTCTCGCTCAAGTAAAAATACACTGGCTTCTGGTAATAAATTAAAGTCTTCAATGCCTTTGGCTGGCGTGTAATCTTTATGGTGCACTAAACTAAAGTGATCTTGTGCTAATACTTGGGTATGAAATTTATCAGTTTCGTAAGGCAGCGCTAATAATGCTAAATCAATTTGCCCATGCTCTAACTTATCAAGCAACTTATCGCTGGTGTCTTCAATCAATACCAACTCTAAATCTACAAATGTTTGCTGACAAAAGTGATACAAAGGCGCTGCAATAAAGCTCGCAATCGTAGGAATAACACCAACCGTTAATGTACCACTAAGCGGTGTTAAAAAGCTTTTAGTTAACTCTTTTAAACTAATAGTATCGTTGATTATTTTTCTTGAACGCTCAACCACCTCTTCACCAATAGTGGTAAACATTAGGCTGCGATTTTCTCGCTCTATAAGCTGACATCCTAAAGTTTCCTCTAGGTTTTGAATCGCAGTACTGAGCGTTGACTGACCAATAAAACAGGCACTTGCTGCTCGGCCAAAATGTTGATGTTGATGTACTGCTAATAAATACTGCAGCTGTTTAATACTAGGGAGATTGGTCATGTTTCTTTCCACAAATAAAAAGACCCCAACACCAAGGGCATTGAGATCTTTTCAAGCTAAAAGTCTTTTAAGTACTTTTTATTAAACCCCAAAGGCGGTTCTTAGTACGTAGAAAATAACAATAGCAAGGGCAGCACCAACTGGCAATGTAATTACCCAAGAAACTACAATATTTCTTATTACACCCATGTTAAGTGCGGCAATCCCACGTGCCATACCTACACCCAACACAGCACCTACTAGGGTTTGTGTGGTTGAAATAGGTAAGCCTGTGCCCGATGCAATAACAACGGTAGAGGCAGCGGCTAATTCAGCAGCAAAACCACGGCTTGGTGTTAAATGAGTAATACCTTCACCAATGGTTTTAATTACTTTTTTGCCTAAAATAGCAAGACCGGCAACAATACCAAAACCACCTAGTGGTAATATCCACCAAGCAATAGCGGCTTTCTTAGCAATTTCACCGTTGTTTTCAACAATGTTTACAACTGCTGCTAGAGGTCCAATTGCATTAGCAACGTCGTTAGAACCATGGGCAAATGCCATACAACAAGCGGTTAGTACCATAAGTACCGCAAATACTTTTTCTACATTGTTAAACTGCATTTCTCTATCCGCTTTAGGATCGATATTTAAACGAGAAATAGCAATTTTACCGATAACAGCAACCAGTACCGCTATACCAATAGAAATAGCAAAACCTTCAACGGTACCTAAATTAATACCAATGTGCTTTAAGCCTTTCTTAATGGTCACTAGTGCCATAATAAAGCCAGCTAAACCCATGTATATTGGGACAAAGCGCTTTGCATTTTTAAGTGGAGCGTCGGTATCAAAAATCAGCTTTTGCGCACTCATAAATATTAAGTAAGCTATGAAACCTGATATCGCCGGCGTTACAATCCAGCTACCTACAATACCAGCAACTTTACCCCATTGAATAGCCTCAGTGCCCACAGCAACAAGAGCAAAACCAATGATCGCGCCAATGATTGAATGAGTAGTCGATACCGGCCAGCCTAAAAAGGAGGCCATTAATAACCAACTGCCCGCGGCAAATAAAGAAGCGATCATACCTAGAACCATCAGTTCAGGAATGTCGGCAAATGGGGCAGCATCAATAATTCCTTTACGAATTGTTGATGTTACTTCACCACCGGCTAAATAAGCACCTGCGAATTCAAAAATCATCGCGATAAAAATCGCTTGTTTAATAGTAAGTGCTTTTGAACCTACTGATGTACCCATCGCGTTGGCAACGTCGTTTGCGCCAATACCATAAGCCATAAAAAAGCCGACTGCTGCGGCAATTAAAATTAATACCGTGCCGTAAGATGCAATGATATCCATTGTGTAACCTTAATCTTTCGTGTTTGAACTGATTTTAAATTAACGAGCTAACATCAGCTCAAGACGTGATCCTACGCGCTCTGCAATATCTGCAAGCTCACCGACCCATTCAATGATTTTGTATAAAAACATCACATCAACTGGATTTAGCTCACTTTCTACTTTACGTAGCTGGCGGCGTATTCTAATTTGCATTTCATCCGTGTCTTGTTCTATGGCATCCAATTCTACGAGCATTTTTTCAACCAGAGTTACTTCCCTGCCTTTAAAGCCCGTTTCTAACAATTCTTCTAATTCATTGATCGCTTTAGATGCTTGTTTAGTTGCATCGACACAACGAGTGACATATGCCAAAAAGTCTTCTTGGATCTCTTTTGGTATGATCATTTCACGACCAATTACACGCCCAGCAATATCTTTTGCTTTGTTAGCAATTTTGTCTTGTTGGGTTACTAATTCGAGCAGATCTGTACGCTCTACTGGCATAAATAGCCCGCCAGGTAGTTGTAAACGTATAGTTCTTTTCATTTCATCAGCTTCACGTTCTAAATTACGAATGGTTAAACGTAGCTCTTCTGCTTGTTGCCACTCTTCTTTAAAAACATGATTAAAAAAAGGTATCAAACTTTCGCTAGCTTGATGAGCCTTCCTGATGTGTTCTTCTATTGGTTTTATAGGGGATTTAGCAAAAACACCTAAAAAATTTGTTGGCATAACTGACCCTTTAATCAATTCAATATGCTGTTCAGCCTGAATTTTACAGCATTAAGCTAGATTGTGAACGCTTTTTCTCATTCAATTATTTACAAAAAATAAAAAAGGCAGTGTATTACTGCCTTTGATATTTTTTGGTTATTCGTATCACTACAGTGATTTTTCAATATCTTCTTGAGATGTATGACGAATATCTTTGCCGTTTACAAAATAAATGACATATTCAGCGATGTTTTGACAACGATCGCCGATACGCTCTAATGAGCGAACAGACCATACTAAATCCATAATTTTTGGAATTGAGCGCGGATCTTCCATCATGTAGGTCATTATTTGACGAGTAATTGCTTCATACTCTCTATCTACTTTAGCATCCTCTTTATGCACTTCAAATGCGCGTTGCACATCCATACGTGCAAATGCATCTAAAACGTCATGCAACATTTTAGATACTTGGCGACCCATATTTTCAATGTTTACTAATAAATCTTGTTGATCCTTAGTAAATGAGTCTAGTGCAACTTTAGCAATTCGCTTAGCTTCATCGCCAATTCTTTCTAAATCAGCAATGGTTTTTGCTATTGCAATTACTAAACGCAAATCACTGGCTGCAGGTTGGCGCTTTGCAATAATACGGGTGCAATCTTCATCAATACTGACTTCCATTGCATTAACTTTATAGTCGTTTTCACGTACTTTTTGTGCTAATACAGCATCGTTTTGGCTTACTGCATCAAGCGCACTATTAAGTTGTTGCTCAACTAATCCACCCATACTTAGTACATGGTTACGAACATCTTCTAGCTCTTGATTAAAACGACCAGAAATATGTTTATTAATGTTGTGTTCCATAATGACCTTCTTTAATAATTCATTGCTTTCGCGTTTTAACCCGACTAGCCGTAACGACCAGTAATATAATCTTCTGTTTTTTTCTTCGTAGGCGTCGTAAATAAAGTATTAGTATCTGAATACTCAATCAGCTCACCCATATACATAAACGCTGTTTGATCAGAAACACGAGCCGCTTGTTGCATGTTGTGAGTAACAATAACCACGGTAAACTTATTCTTTAAATCATTAATTAGCTCTTCGATTACTAAGGTTGAAATCGGGTCGAGTGCTGATGTTGGTTCATCAAGTAGTAATACCTCAGGCTCTATCGCAATAGAGCGGGCTATAACTAAACGTTGCTGCTGACCACCCGATAAACCAAATGCGCTATCGTGCAGTCGGTCTTTTACTTCATCCCAAAGAGCCGCACCACGTAGCGATTGCTCTACCACTTCATCTAGCTTACGCTTTTCTTTAATGCCTTGCAGGCGAAGGCCGTAAACCACATTCTCATAAATTGATTTTGGAAATGGGTTTGGACGCTGAAACACCATGCCGACATTACGACGAAGGGCTGCAACATCAACGCTTTTATCGTAAATATTCTGTCCATGCAGCATGATTTCGCCTTCAATACGACAAATATCAACCAAGTCGTTCATGCGGTTAATACAACGTAATAAGGTTGATTTACCACAACCTGACGGGCCGATAAATGCTGTTACTTGGCCTTTAGGAATATTCATATTTACTTTACTCAGTGCTTGTTTATCACCGTAGTAAAGGTCGAGATCTTTAATTTCTAGCGCTTTTTGTTCGTCTGTTAAATTATTTAAATCTAACTTCAAGCTTGGCTTTGCTTGGTTTACTTTTGGAGCGACTGTAATCATGTTTGTTACCTATACTAAATTAATGCTCAAGCGATCTGAATTTTTCACGTAAATGGTTACGTATACCAATGGCTGTGATGTTAAGGGTAATAATAACCGACACTAACAAAAAGGCCGTTGCATATACCAGCGGACGCGCCGCTTCAACGTTCGGACTTTGAAAGCCAACATCGTAAATATGAAAACCTAAGTGCATGAACTTTCTGTCTAAATGTATATATGGGAAGTTACCATCAAGCGGTAACGTTGGCGCCATTTTTACCACACCCACCAGCATAAGCGGTGCAACTTCACCCGCAGCACGAGCAACCGCTAAAATTAATCCCGTCATAATTGCAGGGCTGGCCATAGGAATAATGATTCGCCATAGCGTTTCTACCTTAGTCGCACCCAGTGCTAATGAACCATCGCGTACTGTACTAGGAATACGAGATAAACCTTCTTCGGTTGACACTATTACCACAGGCAACGTTAATATAGCCAAGGTAAGTGCCGACCACATCACGCCAGGAGTACCAAATACAGGGGTAGGCGATGACTCAGGATAAAATAATTGGTCAACACTACCACCAACCATATAAACAAAGAAACCTAAGCCAAATACGCCGTATACAATAGACGGAACACCCGCCAAGTTAATAACCGCAATACGGATCATTTTAGTAATTGCGTTTTTAGCCGCATACTCATGTAAGTAAATAGCAGCAACCACGCCAAATGGCGTTACAATCACAGC
This sequence comes from Pseudoalteromonas sp. Scap03, assembly GCF_013393115.1. Classification (GTDB taxonomy): domain Bacteria; phylum Pseudomonadota; class Gammaproteobacteria; order Enterobacterales; family Alteromonadaceae; genus Pseudoalteromonas. Next base: position 414,325 of record NZ_VDEU01000001.1, read on the forward strand.
CATTAACATCACCATAAATACCGTACCAAAAATAGCAGGAAATACGCCACCTTCGGTATTGGCTTCACGTGGGTCATCTGAAACAAACTTACCTAACTGCACAAAGTAATGACCTAGTTTAGCAAAAAAGCCCATGTCGTTTGGAAACCATACGTCCAACACTTGATATAGCGGGATTGTAACAACCTCACCACGCATATCTTTTACGATTACTTGGTCACGTTTAGCTTGTTTACGCAGTGCAAATAGCTCTTTTTCTAATTCGCCATATTTCGTACGTAAATCAGCACGCGCTTGAGCAAGTTCAGCAACACGCTCGTCGGTTAGCTCATTATCAAGCAAATAGGCTTTTTCCTGTAAACGTAAACGCTCTAGCTCATAGTTAATATGCCCTATGTCGCCATTTTGCAAATCAAGCGCTTCGTCGTTTAAGTCAACCGCACGCTCTACAAGGTCATGTAAGGTTTCAACTTTATCAGCTGTTACCGTTTCGCCATCTTTAATGACGCTCTCTACATACCCATAAAAGTTACCGTTTTTACTACGCTCAAACACCGCGAGCGCTTTGGGCGCTGAACTTTGTTTAATATCGGTTTCGAGTATCCAGCGAAAATCTAAATCAACATACTCACGGTTACCTGTTTTAATCAGTAAACGCTCAACCTCGTCTTTTTCAAATTTAGAAACATCAATACCCGTTGCCGCTAAGCGCGACTTAGGTACTAATTCACGGTCATAAATTTCACCAATAACGGTTTGCTTAGCAATTGAACCTTCAAGCTCATACTGCATAACTTGAGATGGCCAAAAAAAGCTTAGTCCCTTCCATGCAATCATGGCGAGTAAACCAATTACTGAAATTAAACTGATGCTGACAGCACCACCGGTCATCCAAATCCAAGGAGAACCAGACCTAAACCACTGCTTTACCATGTCGTGTTTCTCCACTTACATTGAGCTGTATTTTTCACGCAGCTGCTGACGAACAAACTCAGCAACTGTGTTGAAAATAAAGGTGAATATGAATAATACAAAGGCGGCTAAGAATAGAATTCGGTAATGCGAACTCCCTACTTCCGACTCAGGCATTTCGACGGCGATATTAGCGGCTAAGGTACGCATGCCTTGGAAAATACTCCAATCCATAATTGGGGTATTACCGGTAGCCATAAGTACAATCATAGTTTCGCCTACGGCACGGCCTAATCCCATCATTACTGCAGAAAAAATACCTGGGCTGGCGGTTAATAACACCACACGAATTAGGGTTTGCCACTGCGTAGCACCTAATGCTAACGAGCCATTTGATAAATGTTTAGGCACACTAAATACCGCATCTTCGGCAATTGAGAAAATAGTGGGAATAACCGCAAAGCCCATCGCGATACCCACTACTAATGAATTACGCTGATCGAAGGTCATGCCTAATTCATTAGTTAGGTATTGACGCACATTGCCATCAAACATCCATAACTCAATACTTTCGCTCATCGCAAACGACAACCAACCAATAAATAACACCACTGGTATTAATAAAATTGAATGTGAGCCTTCAGGGATTTTATGGCGAATAACCGCAGGTAATTTATTCCAGCCTAAAGCGGTTGCTAAAATACCCAATGGCAGTAACACCAGCAAACCAACAATAGCCGGCAAGTGCTCTTCAATTAAAGGCGCTAACCACAAGCCAGCTAAAAAGCCGAGTATTACCGTAGGCAGAGCTTCCATTATTTCAACCGTTGGCTTTACCACACGGCGCAATTCGCTCGACATAAAATAAGCAGTATAAATAGCGGCTGAAATAGCAATAGGTACAGCAAATAACATTGCGTACATAGCAGCTTTTAAAGTACCAAATGAAATTGGCACTAGTGAAAACTTCGATTCAAAATCATCACTGGCAGAAGTAGATTGCCAAATATAACCCGGCTCTGGGTAGCCTTCGTACCATACTTCTTGCCAAAGCGCTGACCACGTTACTTCTGGATGCTCGTTATGAATTTCTAAAACCGTCAGCTTGTTATCAGCTAAAATTAGCGCCGCATTTGAACGCGGAGCAATAGCAAACTGTTCAATTTCACCATCACTGACTTTACCTTGCCATAACTTTGCTTCACTGGTGGTGTAATAAAGCCCTAATTCACCATTTTGACCCGTTGTAAAAAAGGTACGACGATAAAATTCAGTAAAAATATTCAGCTTGCTTTGTTTGGTAGTTTCAAACGAACGGATTTTTTGAAATTCACGCCCTGAGTCTGTATTGATTTCAAACCACTGGGATATTTCACCGTTATCATTGGCCAACATCAGTGAGTTTGCACCAGCCAATAGTTGCGATGACACTATATTCGCGTTTTCTTCATTGGCAGATAATAATTGAATTTGCTCAACTTCACTTGGGTAGCGGGTATCGAATACGTAAATTTGATTGGCAGAACGAACAAATGTGCGGGTGGTATCTGGCGACATTAATAGCTCATCTACGCGACCATCAACGTTAAGCTCGGTGCGTTCCACTTGCCATTCAACTTCACCGGTAAACATATTTTCTTCGGCTACAAAGCTACTAAATACCACACGTTTATCGGCAGTAAGTGCCACAACGGCTGTTTTGTCTTCATAATGGCTAAAGGCAAAACGCTTAATAGCTGTACCTTGCTCATCAACTTCGAGTGCCATTTCTCCTAGTGGATAACCTAAACGCGGAGTTAGCTTACGCTCATTATTAGGGAAGGTGACTAAAAACTTAGGCGCGACAATAGTTACGGTGCCATTTTCTAAACCATACGCATAATGCCCTTGAAAAGGAGCACTGTTTGCAAAACTGCTTACCCGCGCGGATAAAGTGGCATTAAGTGTTTTTAGTTTTTTACCAAACTGTGCTTTATCAACACTGTAGAAGTTAACTTGACCTTGATCATCAAGTAAATATGCAACCTCAGTTTGCTCCTCGACACCAAGCCCTACTATTTGCTCAGCATTAGCAACATTAAAGCTAGCGCGCTTTTCAACTTTGGCTGACTCGAAAATGGGCTGCACTACATAAAGAAGGTAAAAGAAGATCAATAGCAGCGCTATTAATACCATTATACCGCCTGCGGTTATACCAAACTTAGCAAACCGGTCTTTAAATAGACGGCTTCGATCCGTATTAAAAGTCGGTTTATTCGGATTTGAAGTCATCAAAACACCCTTATATCTTAACGTTGGGCGCATTATATTTCATCAAAGTGACAGTAATGTTACAGTCGTAATAATTCTTTACTTATAGAGAGTCTGTTCATCTTTGCAGATTAAATTTACAGCTTTTTGAGCAGGTTGTAGGCAAAATTACAACTTCAAATAATACTAAAGAATTATTTATTTTAGTGGTTATATTTATTTTTGCGTTATTAATGAACTAAATCAATTATTAATTGGACAAACTATTTATCCAAGACAATACTCAATGGGCATCTAATATAACAATAATAAAGTAACCTCCTAAGATGTAACAATCCTTTTGTGGTTAGCTTTTACATACATTTAGAATCAAATACATTAGATCGCATCACTTAATGCCTATGCATTTATTTTTTCATTTGGGCTTAAAAAGAGAACTATTATGAAGCAGTTGGTAATAACTATTTTAGGGGAAGATCGCCCCGGTTTAGTAGAAAGTATTTCATCGGTTATATTAGAAAACCACGGCAATTGGTTAAGTAGTAACTTGAGTCACTTACTCGGTCACTTTGCAGGCATTATACAGGTTGAAGTGGCTGAAGAACATTTACAGACATTTCAAAATGCGCTCAATGGGCTTCCTAAGTTAGATGTTCGCATTGAAAAGGGCAACATTGAAATTGAGCCAGTAGAGCTTGAGCAGCTTAATTTTGTGATCACTGGTAACGATCGCCCTGGTATAGTGCAAGAGCTAGCAAGTGTTATTCGCCATAAAGGCGCGAATATTACAAACTTAAACTCTAGGCAGCAAAGTGCGCCAAATTGGGGAGTGCCAATATTTAGTGCCGTTGCCACCGTGAGCCTACCTAACGGATTAAATAAAGAAGAAGTTATTAATGCACTTGAGTCAATTACAAGTGACTTAGTAGTGGATGTAGAGCAAAGCTAAATCAGCCCTACTAGTATGAACACGAAAAAGGCGCTAATTATAGCGCCTTTTTTATGCATAACACCCAGTGCTACATATCTACATGACGGTTAATACTTTGCATCATCTGCTTCAGACCTTGCTCTTCGAGCTGTAAGATCTCCTCTAGCTTTTCTTGAGCCTCTGGTGACTGCGCTTTATCTGCCAAATAACTATATGCATTTAATACTTTTTGATGCTGCTGAGATAAATACTCTTGAATCGCTATTTCATCTAGCTCATTACTGCGATCTAAATCAGTAAAGCTAATGATTTCTGAGTGCTCTGAAAAATATTCATAACAGTATGTATCTAAAGTATTTATTTCAGTGATTGCTTTAAACCCGATTAAATCCTCAGCAAGTTTTTTTTCATACTCAACACAATAATCAATTAACTGTTTGTTATGCTCTCCAAGTAAATCCCTTACGCTAAAAAAATTAGCCGCCATTTGTGTATGAAACTGAACGGTCCAATCGAACACTTCTTGAATTGTTTTAACTTGCATGTGCGTTCCTTACTTTTTAAAACTATTGATTAAATAGATGCGTGAATCATGCCAATAAGAAATGCAATAAAATCAGTAGATAAAGAAAAGATTGCCTAACTTGTACTGATATTTTCAGTACAAGTTACATAATCAGTGTAAATATTATAGGTTGCGCTTTCGCCACAATAAATACACAGCAGGCAATACCAGCAATGTTAAAACAATGGCGCTAAACATACCGCCGACCATAGGAGCGGCTATTCGACTCATTACTTCACTGCCCGTGCCTGTACCATAAAGCACCGGTAATAAGCCAATAACTATGGTTGCCACTGTCATCATTACCGGACGTACTCGTAGACCCGCACCTTCTAGTATCACCTGTTTAAGCTGCTCTGTACTCAAGCTTTTACCCATTTTAGAAGCAGCCTCTACCTGCGCTTTATAGGCTTGGTTTAAATAAACCAACATTATAACGCCTATTTCTACGGCCACCCCAGCAAGGGCAATAAAGCCGACTCCTACAGCAACAGAGAAATTAAAGCCTTCTAAGTACATTAGCCAGATACCTCCTATCATCGCCAGTGGTAAAGTCGCCATAATAATAAATACCTCGGTGAAACTTCTAAAGTTAAGGTAAAGCAATACTACAATAATGGCTAAGGTCAGCGGCAACACATAACTCAGTTTGGCTTTGGCACGCTCCATATATTCGTATTGCCCAGCCCAAGTTATAGAGTATCCAGCAGGTAAAATTAGCTGCTCGTTTAGTAACTGCTGAGCATTTGCTACATAGCTACCAATATCTGTATCTTTAATATCAATAAAGCTCCAACCATTTAAACGGGCATTTTCACTTTTTATCCCAGGCGGGCCATCACTAATAAATACATCCGCCACATCAGCAAGTGCGATACGTTGACCCGTTGGAGTAACAATAGGTAAAAGCATCAGTTCTTCAGGGGAGTCACGGTACGCTTGCGGATAACGAAGATTTACAGGGTAGCGCTCTTGACCCTCAACCGTTTCAGTCACGTTCATGCCACCAATTGCGGTTGCGACTACTTGTTGCACATCAGCAATATTTAAACTGTAGCGCGCTGCTTTTTCACGGTTAATATCTACCTTAATATAACGCCCACCCGCTACACGCTCTGAGTAAACAGACGCCGTACCGGGAAGATCTTTAAGTAATACCTCTATTTGTTGACCTATTTTTTGAATTTCATTCAAATTAGGGCCCGCGACTTTTATACCCACAGGGGTTTTAATCCCTGTAGCCAGCATATCTATCCGTGTTTTAATTGGCATTACCCAAGCGTTCGTCAGCCCAGGAAACTTAACTAAAGCATCCAGCTCTTGTTTGAGCTTTTCAGTGGTCATGCCTTCGCGCCACTGATCCTTAGGCTTAAACTGTATAAAGGTTTCAATCATGGTCAGCGGTGCCGGATCGGTTGCCGTTTCCGCTCGTCCAATTTTACCAAATACGGTTTTCACCTCGGGCACAGTGGCAATCAATTTATCGGTTTGCTGCAATAGCTCGCGCGCCTTACCTATTGAAATTCCTGGATAAGTAGTCGGCATATACATTAGATCCCCCTCATCAAGAGGTGGAATAAATTCACTGCCTATTTTATTTATCGGATAAAAGCCCATTAAAGTAATAACTAGCGCAATCAGCAAGGTACTTTTCGGAAATTTTAATACTAGATTTAACAGCGGCTTATAACTATTTACCAGTAAACGGTTAACTGGATTTTTATTTTCAGAGATCACCTTACCCCGAATGAAATAACCCATCAGCACGGGTACTAAGGTAATTGCTAATCCAGCAGAAGCTGCCATTGCATAGGTTTTTGTGTACGCTAATGGCGCAAACATTCGCCCTTCCTGAGCTTCTAAAATAAATACCGGCATAAAGCTCACGGTAATGATTAATAAGCTAAAAAATAACGCAGGCCCAACTTCACTGGCAGAGTCAATCACCACTTGCCAACGGTTTTCATCTGTTAGCGGTTTTTTCTCCATATGCTTGTGCATGTTTTCAATCATCACAATCGCACCATCAGTCATAGCACCAATCGCAATAGCAATCCCGCCTAATGACATGATATTGGCGTTAATTCCCTGCCAGTACATAATAATAAAAGCGGTGAGTATGCCTAACGGTAAGGTAATAATAGCCACCAAAGATGAGCGTACATGAAATAAAAACACCACACACACTAAAGCCACTACAATAAGCTCTTCCATTAATTTAGAGGTGAGGTTATCAACTGCGTCTTTTATTAAATGAGAGCGGTCGTACACAGGTACAATTTCAACCCCCTCTGGTAGCCCTTTTTTAAGTGACTCTAATTTAGCTTTAACGAGCTCTATGGTTTTTTGCGCGTTTTCACCAAAGCGCATAACCACTACGCCACCTGCCACCTCGCCTTCGCCATTAAGCTCGGCAACACCGCGGCGCATTTGCGGACCTAAACGCACATTAGCAACATCACGTAACTGTAGCGCAGTACCGTTAGCGTTTATACCTAAAGGAATGGCTTCTAAATCAGCAACACTTTTTACGTAGCCAGTACTGGTGACCATGTATTCAGCTTCTGCCATCTCAACTACCGATGCACCCATTTCTTGATTACCTTGCTTAATGGCAGTTTGAATAAGGCTTAGCGGAATACCATAAGCACGAAGCTTATCGGGCTGAACGTTTACTTGGTATTGTTTAACCATGCCGCCTACCGATGCCACTTCGGACACACCAGGTACAGTTTGCAGTTCAAATTTTAAAAACCAATCTTGTAAACTGCGTAATTGGCTGATGCCATGCTTACCGGTGGTATCAGTGAGTGCATATAAATACACCCAGCCAACGCCGGTGGCATCGGGGCCAAGCTCTGCAATTGCCGTACTAGGCAAACGGGCAGATACTTGACTTAGATATTCCTGAACACGACTTCGTGCCCAGTATAAATCAGTGTCTTCGTCAAAAATAACGTACACGTAGGAGTCGCCAAAGAAAGAAAAACCGCGTACTGTTTGCGCCCCAGGTACCGATAGCATTGCCGTGGTTATAGGAAATGTAACCTGATCTTGCACTACTTGCGGCGCTTGCCCAGGATAAGAGGTTTTAACAATAACCTGTACATCTGATAAATCGGGTAAGGCATCTACAGGCGTATTTTTTACAGCATACAAGCCACCACCAATCAGTATTGCGGTTAGTAACAAAACAAAAAAACGGTTAACAACAGACCAGCGAATAATTGCAGTAATCATAACCACTCCTAGTGATGCTGACTGTGCGTAGCATGCACAGGCGTTATTGTATGAATCACAAATTCACCTTGCTCAATGCTAAAGGTAAAAGTAACTTCATCGTTAGGCTTGAGCATCTCAGTCATTACATTTTTTGCTAGTATAAAGTCCATTGTTGCAGGTCCTCGGCCCCACTTTTCAATTGCCTCACGGCTGATATTCACAATACGATTATTAGCATCAATACTATTAATTACTCCATTCACAGTTGCCGTATTTGGGTTGGCATCACTCATTTGCATACTGTTATGCGAAACTGCTTGCATACGTTTAAAGTCAGAGTTTTTACTCGACTCTGAATCAATTAAAAACTGTGCTGAAGTAACCACTTCATCGCCTGCCATAACACCTGATAAAATTTCGGTATTAGCCGCATCACTTCGCCCTAAAGTTACCTCGACCGATTTAAAACGACCTTCCCCAAGTGCAACTACAACACGGTTTTGGCTACCAGTGCGAATAACAGCTTCTTTAGGTACGATTAACTGTTTTTCAGCTACTTGACTATGAATACTGACTTGAGCAAACATATTAGGCTTTAACTGATGGCCTTGGTTATCAAAGCGCAAACGTACTCTTAAAGTACGATTTTTAGCATCTAAGGTAGGGTAAATATAATCCACTTGCCCTTGCCAGCGTTGGCCACTTAAATAATCGAGTGTCATGGTTACAGGCAAACCAACACGAATAAGTTCTGCTTGGCGCTCAAATACCTCAGCCTCAACCCATACTTCATCAAGCTGAGCAATACTCATCATTGAGGTATCAGGTTTAACATAAAATCCTTCACGAATATTAAGCTCATCAACAACACCACCTTGGCGGGCATAAAACGTTATGTTTTGCAGTACTTGCTGACCTTTTTGCAGACGTGAAATAAAGCCATCAGACACATTGAGTGATTTTAAACGGGCTTTAGCGGCACGAATTAACACCGGATTATTGCGCTTTAACGCTAACACAAACTCTTCTTGTGCATTCACTAGCTGTGGTGAATATAAGGTATAAAGTGGCTCATCTTGTTTAACCTGATCGCCCGCGGCTTTAACGTATAAGGTTTCGACCCATCCCTCTACGCGCGGATGAATATGAATTAGCTGGTCTTGGTTGTATTGCACATAACCTACGGTGTTAACTTCATTTTCAAGTGCTGCAAACGCAACAGGCGCTGTGCGCACACCTAGATTATTAATCACAGTGGGTGAAATTTTAATACTGCCAGGCCCTTCATTTGCGCCACTGTCTGGCTCTTCGTAAACAGGCACTAAATCCATGCCCATGGGCGATAAACCAGGTTCGTCACGGCGATAATTACTATCCATAGGAGCCACCCAATAAAGCGGCTCTTTTTTGCTACTGGCTTTACTGTCAGTTGGCATAGAGTGCTCACTAGGTAAGCTTAATAAAACCCCCGCAGTTAATGCCGCACTGCATATAGCCACCAGTGATAATTTTAAATTAGTATTCATAGGTCGACTCCTGCAGTGGTGTGTTTTTTAAGCTGATATCATCAGCACTGGCATAATAATTTAACCTTGCAATAATAATCTTTTGATCAACATGAATATTTAGTGCGTCTATCTTGGCATTTAATTGACTAATACGCGCTTGCATTACATCTGAGAAGTTACCATCATCGCGGGTATAGGCATTCAGGGTCGCTTGGGCCTGCTCGGCCATTTGCGGTAGCAGCTTGGTTTGATAAAGCTCGGCGCGCTGATGAAGCCTTGCTAACTGGCTAACTTCCTTAAAATACATTCCTTGTAGCTTTTTAAGGGCAATTAATTTTTGTGTTTTAGCCTCTTCGCTATCAGCAATGGCAGCATTTACAAGTTGATCTTGGCGGTTATCGGTAAACAGCGGCAAATCAATGCTTATACCCACAGAGAAAAGGTCTGCTCGCGAGCCGCCCATTGGCATATCATCGCGGTAACCGTACCCCATATTAACGCCAATTTGAGGTTTATAGCCTTGCTCAGCCACACTTATTTGAGTTTGCTTTGCCACTATTGCATTATCCATTGCCATAATTGCAGGGTGCTTTAATAGCATGGCCATCAGTTGTTGATACTCTAACTCGGTGTAGTTTTTTAATGCTGTAAGCTCTGAAAAGTCATCACTGACAGGCTGGCTAAGCATATCGATAGGCAACCATTGTGTTAGCCGCTTTTTAGCTCCTTGTAGCTGTTGCTCCAGTTGCATTAATTTATCTTCAAGGAGGGTTAACTCTAATTGCGCTCGAATAATATCTTGTTGGCGTGTTTTACCCACCGAGCTTACATAGCTTGATTCTGTAATATCAATGAGCTGAGTAAACAAGGCTTTATCTTGCTCAATTAGTGCAATGCTTCGCTGCGCTCTATAAGCATTAAACCATGACTCAGTAACTATGGTTTTTACTTGCGCGAGTCTATCTTTGCGCAGCCAAGGCTCTGCTGCAGCTGACTGAGAAAGAGCCTTTTGTTGAAGTGCTAGGCTATCGCCTCGACTCAGTGATTGGCTAATTCCCACTTTAAATTGGGTCATATTTTCTTGATCAAAAGCAAAACCATTAGTTGGTAGGTTCATTAACCCTAATGTAAGCACTGGATCAGGTAAGGTTCCTGCGGCAATACTTTTTGCTTCAATTGATGATTGTTTTTGCTTACTGGCTTTAAGCCAAGGCTCATGGTTTAAGGCATAGTTTATTGCCTCATTTAAACCTAGTTCAGCACTGTGTACAGAGACACTAATACTCAACAAGCTACTTATACACAAGGATTTTAATACTGCGAAGTGATTCATCACTTGCTCCACTTAAATTTAAAAATAACGAATGAAAACGATTAAATTTATAAGCAGATAGATGACAAAAAGCTAAATAACTAGATTTTAAATACACCTACCCTGCGATTATGCAGGCATAGGAGGACGGTAAAGAGAACGTGCAAAGTTAACTTGATGCTGTATTACAGCATGTTGCACTTTTTCAGAGGGTAATTTGGAGGCTATAAATAGTGAGTTTACATGCAAGGCTGAATGCGAACTACAAGCACTCATCGGGCAACTGCAATCTTGGGTTAACGTGCTTTGCTCACTACAGCAATCCATAGACAGGGTTGTTGTATCAGCGTCGTCACTCATAGCCATCTCACTATGCTGCATCGATGCATGGGTTGCCATGTTCGTATGCGGCATATCACATACCATAGATACAGACGCAACGGCTTGACCCACAAAGGTGAGTAACAAAGTTAGCGTGAGTAAAATACAGTAAATACGTTGCAATGAATTAACCTAAAAATAAATAGACGTTTAAAGTTTATGGGAACTGTGTTTAAAACTCAATAATTAACTGGTTTTTACTACTGGTTTTATGAAGCTACTGGCCGCAATGGCGAACAAGCAATAGCCGGTAAAATACCAAAAGCCAGTACCAAACTCAGCATGCATATTAAGTAAATCTTCTGAGTTCGCGTTTGCATTACCAGCCATGTAAGCCACTATTAATGCAATAACAAACACATCCACCATACTCCATTTACTTAAACCGATAATCACCTTACCAAGATTGTGCTTAAACGAAGTCTCCTTCAGCACACAATACAACAATTGAAGCAGCAGCTTAATTGTTGGGATTACCATTGAAAAAAACGCCACTAGTATCGCCACTAAGTAGTTTTTGTTATCGGCCAGTTCGTTAACGGTGCCCCAAATACTGCGCGTTTTTTGATAAGCGCTGATCTCGCCTTCAAGTTTATCTAACCCCAACATACTCGAGATCATCATTAGCATATTACGGGTGTTTTGATTCCCTTCATCTGCCAACATTTCGATGCCCGCCTCAGCAAGTTTAGACTTATCAATTTTACCTTCCATACTCAGTACGGGCTGAGTCACCCCGGGAATTAATAAAGCTAAGGCAATTAAAATAGTGGTAATAGGTAAAAATAAACGCATGGTGTAATACTAAGTAAAATCAATATGTGCCAATCATACCCAAACGTTATACGTTAGTCTTGCTCAATAATAGTGGCCAATAGTTCATCCGCATACTGGCGTGCATCCAACATGGCGCTAAATACGGTCTCAATATTCGAGGCTGGGCGAATAGTTTCTAACAACTTTTTAGCCAATTGCCAATTATCTTCCTCTACCGCTTTTATTAAATGTAAAGAATTACCCATCATGCCTTCAAAACTTAATAGTGCACCGGATAACTCAGCCCCTAAACTAAACTCTTTAGCAATAGCTTCCAGCTCCATATCTAAAATAGCATCAAGCACCGACATTAAGCCGACTAAATAACCTTGTTCTGCAATGACTTTTCCGCCTGGTTCTAAAATTATTTGCATGAACTGCGCTCGACATAAGCCTAAACGAGTAAGTTCACTGGGCTTGTCTGAGCCAAGCTCGCTTAGCGCCAATACTCGTACAAACTTTCTAATAGAATCTTCCCCTAAATACACAACCGCCTGAGGAATAGACGTTATCACTAAATTTTTATTAGCAGAGCGAGCATTCACTAGTTTTAGGACGCGTGCAGTCAAACCGACATCTTTAGAAATGCGTTGATTAATTTCATTAAAGTCTAAATCTGTGCGGGATGTGCAACGCAGTAAGTCTAAAACAGCCATTTTTAGAGGTTCGATACTGTTGTAACTTAACATTTCTGGATGTGCAAAAAAGAACCCTTGAAAATAATCGCATCCAGCCTCTTTAAGCTGCCTAAATTCATCATAGGTTTCAATTCGCTCAACCACTATTTTAATATTAGGAAAATTGCGTTTGAGCTTTTTCAGCAACATGCTGGTTTTTATTACAGGCTCTTCAACTTCAAGCTTAATATAATCAACCAAACTGAGTAATGGTTGCCATTTTTCATGTGAGTCGTAGTCATCTAACGCAAATACATATCCTGCTTTTTTTAACTCTATCACTCTCTCAACAACAAGCTCTATATTTTCAGTACGCTCAACAATTTCAATTACAGTATTATCAGGCTGTAATAATTTAGGCAAATCCTCTAAAAGCCCCTCGCTCGATAAATTAATAAACGCAGTTTGATTGAGCGTTAGCTTTTCTATGCCAACCAGCATTAACGCATTAAAAAAAAGTCGCCCAGTGGCTTGCCCGTCAGTTGTTCCTACAGGAAAAGCATTATTAACTGAATCTCGATAGAGCAATTCATAAGCAAAAATACTTTTATCACCGTCAAAAATTGGTTGCCTAGCAATATATTGAGTAACCAAAATAGATGAATTTTTTACCTCTAGATTATTTGGCATTAACCTTCCTACTTAACAGTGATGTCATCATTATTTTTTATTATTTAACCAGTATAGTGAAACTTTAAAGACTTGCTGCAATTTTAATTAGATTAAAAACAAACAAATAAGACTAAATTTATAACCCTAGAGCAGAATTATTAGTATCCTCATTTTTTATAGGGTTTTTGAGTTTACAACTGCTCTAAGCATACCCAAAGGTTATGGTTATAAGGTATAATGCGATTATTAATTTTTTATAAACTCACAAGAAAGAGTCCCTTATATGAGCATTGAACAAGCCTTAATAGAACGTAGCAGTAACCAATGTGAACTCTGCGCAGCAACAGACGACCTAACTGTATACGAAGTTCCTCCTGTTACCGAAGCTCATTCAGATAAATGCATCTACATCTGTCAAACATGTAAAGATCAAATTGAAGGCAATAGCGATTTAACCCCGACCCATTGGCATTGCTTAAATGACAGTATGTGGAGTCAAACACCTGCGGTACAAGTTGTTGCTTATCGCATGCTGACTCAGTTAGCAGCTGATAACGGCTGGGCACAAGACGCGCTAGATATGATTTACCTTGAAGAAGACACATTAACATGGGCGCAGCAAGCGCTTGCTGAAGATGATGATATTAAACACATTGATAGCAATGGTGTAGTACTACAAGCTGGCGACACCGTCACGTTAATAAAAGATTTAGATGTGAAAGGTAGCAGCTTAACAGCAAAGCGCGGTACAGCCGTGCGCAATATTGGCTTAACCAGCAACCCTGAACATATTGAAGGACGTGTTGATGGACAGCGTATTGTAATTTTAACTAAATACGTAAAAAAATAAGTAATAAATCAAGGCGCCTAGCGCCTTTTTTTATATCTCGACTTTCTTTATTTGCTAGTTAAGCAATGATTAAGCAATTCAACCGTATGCTAGCGACCTTATACCATACTCCATCAAGGAACTCTTATGTTCTCATCTAAGCCTAATTCAATGTTAAAGTCGATTGCAGGCTTGTGTTTTCTAGCAAGTGGCACACTTATGCTGAGCGCATGTAACGATGACGCAGCGCAGCAAAATAGTGCTGTGGCGCAAACAATGACCACCTTACCTGTGCAAGTTAGTTACTTAGATCGCAGCCTAATTGCGCCTAATTCACAGCTAACCGTTACCTTGGTTGATGTGTCAAAAATGGATGTGGCAGCAACGGTTATCTCTGAGCAGGTAATTGATTTAGTAGGCGCACCGCCTTATAAAGTAGAGCTTGAGTATAACCTTGAAAAGATTGACCCAACTCACCGCTATAGCGTGCGTGCAACCATTAATAATCAAGGAAACTTGCTATACACCAGCACAACGAGTAACCCGCCTTTTGATAATACGGCCTCATCAGAGCCTTTAGAGATTATTGTTTCAAAAGTAGCGCCAAAGCCAGACGTTGACTTAGTAAACACCTACTTCAAAGCAGTTTCAATCGACGGCAACCCTGTTGTAGTAAATACCAAAGAGCCATTTATTCAGTTTAATAGTGACAAAACTGTATACGGCTTTTTAGGATGTAATAACTTTAATGGCGGTTATGAAGTATCGAAGCAAGCAGTGACTTTTACGCAGTTAGCTACCACGCAAAAAATGTGTCATGACAATATGGAACAAGAAAGCGCGATGGCGGCTGTGCTTCAGGCAGCAACGCAATGGCAAATTAATGGTGAAAAATTAGTATTACAAAATGAGGCAGGCAGCCAACTTGCTACCTTTAACGCTGTTTACTTTTGATTAAGAACGTAACAATACCCCACATCTAAGCAAATAAATAAGCCCAGTTAAACTGGGCTTATTTATTTTTATTCGGCGACTAACTGCTCGCTACGGTAAAAACCACTTGGCTTACTCAACAAGCTTACTAGTTCAGGTAACACATCATCCATAGTTTGTTTCAGTTTCCATGGTGGATTTATCACTATCATTCCAGAGGCGGTCATACCATGTACTTCGGTATCTGCTTCAGTACCTAATTCAAATAATTGAATATTTTTAATTCCCGCGTCAATTAAACCCTGCTCCATATTATCAATACGTTCTCTGTCTACAACCGGATACCAGATCATATATGTACCCGTCGCAAAGCGTTGGTGGGCTTTGACAATGGTTTGTACGACCGTATTGTAATCGTCTTTTATTTCATAAGGTGGGTCTATTAACACACAGGCTCTGCGCGAAGCTGGCGGTAATAAACCAATTAAGCCCGCAAACCCATTTTCGCCGCGTACTCGAATAGAGCGCTTACCTTGCATGTTTTCTTCAAGTAATACCAAATCTCGCGGATGCAACTCAAAAAACCAGCCCTTATCTTGGCGGCGCAAAAAGTGTTCGGCGATTTTTGGTGAACCTGGGTAAAACGCCAGAGACGAACTTTCATTAAACGATTTTATTAACTCAATGTAGTCATTTAAGGCACCGTGCTGACTGGTATGTTGCCAAAGTTTTTCTATGCCATCTTGGTACTCTTGGGTTTTTTGCGCGTCTGGTGCTGACAGCTCAAAAAAACCAGCACCCGAATGCGTATCGATATAGTCAAGCGGCTTATCTTTTATTGTTTGATAACCCAGCACTTGCGCTAACACTAAATGTTTAAGTACATCGGCAGGGTTACCCGCATGAAAGGAGTGTCTGTAACTAAGCATTATTTATTTTCGCCATACGCTGTTTAATAAAATTAGTGAACCATAAAGCACACTGCTTTGGCAATCGTCACAGCAAAAGCGGGTGTTTACGTGAACCATTTCTGAATGAAAAAGCCAATAGCATGAATTATCCCTTAACATAGAATAAAAATCACCTAAAACCAGCGTAAATGCTGGCAAATAAACACACTTTGCTTTACATTTGCATGACATTAATTACAGTTATATGAGCGCATTTATGAACAACAATACTCTTCAACAACTCGAACAACTGATCGACCAACTAATTACCCGTAATAATCAGTTGCAAACTGATATTACAGAGCTTAAAGAGCAAAACAGTAAACTGCTTGATGAAAATGAGTTATTACAGTTAGAGGCCCTTGAAAATGAAGAAAAACAAAAAGATGCAAGCACCACCTTGTCATCATTATTAGATAAATTACAAAGCGCACAACAGGCAAGCTAATGTCTGAGCTGCAAAACCAGCGAGTCACTGTTGAATTGCTTGGTAAAGAGCAGCAATTTGCTTGTCCGGCTGGGCAAGAAGAGGCACTAAAAGCGGCCGCCAAAAATCTGAATGATTTAGTTGAACAAATGAAACAACGTTCAACAGTCAGAAACGATCAAAAAGCATTACTTATGGCTGCTTTGAATTTAAGCCACGAATTGCTTGAAGCAAAAACTCAAAAATCAGTTGAGCTTGAGCATCAAGATCAATTGATTGATAAGTTGAGTCAATACTTAAGCTCAAACTCTGAACACACTAAATAAAAGCGCATTTTGCGCTTTTATTGTTTTTACCGTCAAAATATAGCTAGAGAAAAAGATGCAACCACTTTTAACTAAAGCTCAAAAAATAGGTAAGTGCTTACTGCTTTTAATCTGCCTATTTATACATGCAAAAAGCAATGCAGCAGTTGAGTGGCAATCGTTATCGGCTAATATTCAATTTATCAAGCAGCCAGATAGATTACGTTTTTACGACTCTAACCAAGTGTTAATTCAGGGCAGTGAGTGTGCCTTACTGGTAGATGCCAGTGGTAACTTTGCAGCAGTAGAACAACTGGTTACCAAACTAAAACAACAGCTAAAGACGCCTTTATGTTACTTAGTTGCCACTCATTTTCATGACGATCACTTACTGGGCATGGCGGTTATGCAGCATTACTTCCCAGACGCAAAACTGATTTCTCACCAACAAGTCGCTAACGACTTTTCGCGTTATCAGCAAGCATTAACAGATAAGCTAGAGGGGTTCGAAAAAAGCATTGAGCTGAGCTATCAGCGATTAGCCACCTTACCCGATGCTGAGCAAGCTCAATGGCGAGAAAAGCTCACTCGTGCTAAAACACGCTTATTTCGCTGGCAGAATTATCAACTAACACCACCAAAAATGAGTATTAGTGAGCCTAAAACATTAGATTTAGGAAATTATGTATTAACTATCAACCCGCATCAGGCACATACTAATGGCGATTTAACATTACTTGCTGACAAGGGTAAAACCTTAATAGGTGGAGATATCATTGACTGGCTTCCCTACCCTGGGCATGGCGAGCTTAAACAATGGCAAAGTTTATTAAAAAAATATATAAATAATAATTCGCTGTCACTTTTTGTTCCTGGCCATGGCAATTTAGTCGATAAAGTTAAATTAAAACAGTCACTCACGTTTTTAGAAGCAATTACGGAGCAGGTTAAAAACAACCCTGAAGCCAGTATTGAGCAATTACAAAAAAAATTCCCAAGTGAAGTACTAAAACCTTACCAACAAGACTCACTTGATATAAAATCAACTCACTTATTTTTGCAATCGGGATTACTTCGCGCTAAAAACAGTCAATAACTGAACACAATGGATTGTGTTAAAATATGGAAATATATTTTTTAAAAAGGAACAAAATGCGTCACTTGATCTTATGCTTTGCCATTGTATTGCTATGTAGCTGTAAAACCACACAGCCAGAGATCATTGCGCCTGCAGTTTCTGCACCTGTAGAGCAAAAAGCCGTACAATCAATCATGCCGACCTCTACAAACACCAACAAAGTTATTAATAAAAAAACAATACCCAAAGCCCTTAAAGCGACTCAACCGACTGACTTATGGGCACATATTGCTGATAACTTACATTTACCGGTTGAGCAAAATCAAGCGTTAAAAAAACGCATTAACTGGTATTTAAAACAACCGAATTATTTAAGAATAGTGTCTCGCCGTGCAGAGCCTTTTTTATACCATATAGTAAAAAAAGTAGAGCAAAAGCAACTCCCCATGGAACTGGCATTACTGCCATTTGTAGAAAGTGGCTTTAGGCCTACCGCCCGCTCAAGTGAACATGCTGTGGGTGTGTGGCAACTGGTTGCAGCAACTGCACATCATTTCGGGGTTAAATCAGATCAATGGTACGACGGACGCCAAGATGTGTTGGCCTCAACCGATGCAGCACTAGATTACTTAAGCTATTTACATAAACGTTTTGATGGTAATTGGTTGCATGCACTTGCGGCCTATAACACCGGTGAAGGCCGAGTTAAACGCGCTATAAAGCGCAATAAAAAAAGAGGTAAATCAACTGATTTTTGGGCATTAACCCTACCAAAAGAAACCGCTGACTATGTACCAAAACTGTTAGCACTAAGCTATTTAGTAAAGCACCCTAAAGCAAAGTTTAAACGGCCAAAGCTTCCTTACAAAGCACTGACCACCTCGTTAAATGTGGCAAAACAGTTCGACTTTTCAATTATGGCCAAGCTCTCTGGCATGGGTGTAAAGCAACTACATGCCCTCAATCGAGGTTATTTAAAAAACCAAAGTTCCCCCCATGGCCCGCATACTTTGTTGCTTCCTATTGAGCAACAAGCTTTACTAAAAAACCGTTTTTTTAAAGCCAATTTTGCAGGCGAATACATAGTCAAAAAAAATGACACACTATACGGTATTGCTAGGCATTTTGGCTTGCCTTTAAAGACACTAAAACAGCTCAATAATAAGCAAAATAACTTTATTGGTGTTGGCGAAAAACTTATTTTAGGAGAGCCTCAAACGTTACCTGAATCACTCACTATTAACTATAAAATAAGCCCTTACTTGGAACAAAAAGAGACCGTCATTCCAACCATCGAGGTAGATTACCACGTTAAGCCCGGTGATAACCTGTGGAATATAAGTCAGTTGTATGGCGTTGCTCATAGCGATTTAGCACGTTGGAATAAGTTATCAGCATCTAGCGTATTAAAGCCTGGGACTCAGTTAGTTTTATTTATACCCCAAGCTGCGACACCTAAAACCACACCGGCTAAAAAAGATCTGTTACTCGACTTACAAAATACATTAAATCATCCCCGTTAAGTTTCTAAAGCGCAGTATTTCGCGTAAAATTGCTTTTTAATTTATTTAAATCTTAAAGAGACATGCATGCAAATCAGTAAAAATTCGGCCGTTGAATTTCATTACACCCTTAGCGAAGCCGGTGAGCAAATAGAAAGTAGCCTTAACGACGCGCCATTAAGTTACATTCACGGCAGCGAAGGCATGCTACCCGGTTTAGAAACCGCACTTGAAGGTAAAACTGCTGGTGATAAATTTAGCGTAACGTTATCTCCAAGTGAATCATACGGCGAGCGTGTTGATGATTTAATTCAGCGCATTCCGCTTAAGCATTTACAAGGCGATGTAAAAGTGTGGAAGCCAGGTATGACTGCAATGGTGCAATCAAATCAGGGTCGCCATCAAGTGACTATCGTAAAAGTAGGCCGCTTTAATGCTGATTGTGATTTAAACCACCCATTTGCTGGTAAAACACTGACCTTTGATGTTGAGATTGTATCCGTTCGTGAAGCAACAAGCGAAGAAATCTCTCATGGCCATGTTCATGCTGAAGGTGGTTGCGGCCACGCACATTAATTGCTAATTAAAGGAACATGTATGTCAAAAGTTGCAATAGTAACCGGTGGCTCTAAAGGCATTGGCTTTGCTGTGGTACAGCGATTATTAACTAACGGCTATCAGGTTCATAACTTAGATATTGAGCCCAGTGAGAGTGGTGTTTTTCATCAATGTGATGTTAGTAATGTAACCGCCGTACGCCAGTGCATACAAGCTATTATTGAAAAAACACAACGCATTGATGTACTTGTTTCAAATGCTGGCAAGCACCTAAGTGCCACAATTGAGCAAACCGATGAAGCGACATTCGATGCGTTAATGGCACTGAATGTTAAAGGTGCGTACGCGGCTATACAAAGCGTATTACCAGCTATGAAAGTACAACAAGATGGCGCTATTGTGTTAATTGCCTCAGACCAAGCCATTATTGGCAAACAAAACTCATTTGCTTATAACCTGACTAAACATGCATTGGCTTCGATGGCTAAAACCACCGCCTTAGATTACGCAAGTTTTAATATTCGCGCTAATGCAGTGTGCCCTGGCACTATAGAAACGCCGTTATTTCATAATGCAATTGATGCATATTGTAAAAGAAGTGGTGCTAACAAAGCCGATATTGTTGCAGAAGAAGCCGCATTACAACCACTCAACCGTTTAGGTCAAGCCGATGAAGTTGCTGCACTGGTAAGCTTTTTATTAAGTGCAGATGCCAGCTTTATTACTGGTAGCTTACAACGTATTGATGGCGGCTACACAGCACAATGAGCACTAAAATTATTGACCCGCATCTGCACTTTTTTAATTTGCTGGAGGGTCAATACACTTGGCTACAAGGTGCGAACCCACCAGCTTGGTCTAACTTAGATAAAATAAAGCAGCCCATCAGCGCTGCTGAACTGATCAAAAGTACTAACTTTGAACTCGCAGGTTTAGTGCACATAGAGGCAGGCTTTAATAATAACCAGCCTGTTAAAGAATTAAACTGGTTAGCCAGACATATTAAAACTATACCTTATAAAGCAATTAGCTTTGCAACAATTAACCAGCCAAATAACGCATTTAAACTAGCACTTCAGCAGCTAGAACATCACTCTCTTGTAGGCATTAGAGATATCACTGAAGGTCATGATGCCGAGCGCTTATTGAGCCCTCATTGTCTCGATAACCTGCGGCACTTGAGCCATTTAAAGCTGCATTTTGAAGCCCAATTTGAAGTAGAAAACCTCAACATCACCGAGCGGCTCATTTCTTATGCCAACCAAGTTAGTGACTTACAAATAATCATTAATCACGCAGGGCTTGCACACAACCTTGCTAACTGGTCAACTGCAATTGAACTACTTGCAAAACAGCCTAATGTTGCGATTAAGTTTTCAGGTTTTGAATTACTAATGCTTAATAGCGAGCAGCAAAACCAATGTTTTAAACATATTTTAAAGCATTTTGGTATGCAAAGAGTGATCTTTGCTAGCAACTTCCCCCTGTGCCAAATTAATATTAACTACAACGAGTTATGGCAACATTATCGCAGCCTGTGTAGCGACGGTCTTACATGGCAATATTTGAGTTACAAAAATGCTGCAAGCCTCTATCAACTCTAAATGAAAACCGCTATATTTAGCTCAACAGTTTAAAAAACGAGCATGCGTATGGCCATTTTTAATCCATCTTCTCTTAAATACACATTACTCTCTTGCTCGCTAGCCGCTGTATTAACAGGTTGTGGCGGTGGAGGTAGCGACAATGCGACCAACCCAACAACTAATAATAGCGGCTGGACTCCAGGTGTATTTGCCAGTTCAGGGCAATTTAAAGGTCAATGCCAAGCAATTAGTGAAAAAAACTGGCTACGCTCTTGGAGTAACGAAACCTACCTATGGTATGACGAAATTATTGATACCAACCCTGCATTAACGTCAGGGGTTATTGATTACTTTAATACTTTAAAAACGGAGCAACTGACTGATTCAGGTGCGAAAAAAGATAACTTTCACTTTAGTTTGCCGACCGATGAGTGGCAAAGACAAAATCAATCCGGCCTAAGCTTTGGTTATGGCTTTAATATAAAAATAATTGCAGGTAGCGCGCCACGCCAAGCAGTTGTTAGCTACACCGAACCAAATACCCCAGCTAGTAATCAAAATATTATTCGTGGTTTTGAGCTTTTAGAAGTTGATGGCGTTGATTTTATTAACACCACCTCATCGAGCGAGGTAGGTATTATTAATGCAGGTTTATTCCCCGAGCAAACCGGTAAAGTTACCGAATTTGTATTTAGGGATATCAGCACTAATGAAAACCGCACAGTGACACTCACGTCTCAAAACATCGAATCGCAACCAGTAATGAATGTTCGTACCGATTTAGTCGCTGGTGATGTTGGTTATTTTCAATTTAATAGCCACAACGCCATAGCCGAAACACAGCTTTACAACGCCTTTAACCAACTCGCTGCCAGTAGCATTAAAGATTTAGTCATTGACGTGCGCTATAACGGGGGTGGGTTATTACAAATGGCTAGCCAAGTAGGCTACATGGTGGGGGGCAGTAACACGCAAGGTAAAATATTTGAACGGACCATATTTAATGATAAATACCCTAATACCAACCCCGTCACAGGCCAAGCACTGACGCCGATGCCTTTTACAAATCGTTTTGTCGGCTTTGAAAATAATCCTGCAATTGTAGCGGGCACGCCGTTACCCACCTTAAACTTAGAACGGGTATTTGTACTTACCACCAGCAGTACCTGCTCGGCTAGTGAGGCTATCATTAACGGGCTGCGCGGAGCAGATGTTGAAATTATTCAGATAGGCGCAGGCACCTGTGGTAAACCGTATGGTTTTTACCCTACCGACAACTGCGACACCACTTATTTTACTATTCAATTTACTGGCGAAAATAACAAAGGTTTTGGTGAATATTCAGATGGCTTTGCACCGCAAAATACCATTGATGACGTACGACAACCGGTTCGCATTGCTGGGTGTGCTGTTGCCGATGATTTTACTAAGCGCTTAGGTGATGCTAGTGAAAGCTTATTAAGTACAGCGCTGAGCTATAGAGAAAACGGCAGTTGCCCTGCCCCAAGCTCAATAAATAGTGTTCTTGGTTTTGCGCCCACTATCGCCACCGATATGCCAGAAGTAAAAGATATGCGAGTTCAAACCATGCTAGAACAAAATATTATTCTTAGTGATAACATGAGATAAGCAATGAACATATTATTAGCAATAAGCATGGCTGCAGCGACATTAGGGTTAACGGGTTGCTTAGCACAAAGCTCAGAACCCACACCTAAGCTACAGCATGCGTTACTAATTGAGCCGAATAGCGCTAAAGTAGCCGATGCGATTACGCAACTGCTACATAGCTCACAGGTTCAATTAGCCGACGATGTTTTTGTCACCTCAAGCACAGTTACGCTTGAGCGACTTAATCATAAAGATCCTCAGGGAAATCCGATTATGGGCAAGCAGCTTAATATGCCGGATCAGTTTGAACTAATGATTAAAGGTAAGCAATGTTTTATCCGACATTTAGATAGTAAAGCTACTGAGCCACTACCTGGTGTTAGTTGCAAGGCGATATACTAATATATTATAGAGCGCTGGCCGAACGTGGTTTCTCAAGCCTGTTAAGCTTTTTTACTTTTTCTGAACAAAAATAATTATTGTTATTTTTTGGTGGAATACTTAATTACATCTATAGTTAAAATGCTCATGGAGTAAATAAGAAATTTTAAATTTAAAACAGGACTTTTATCATGAACGATCTTAGCTTTCGCGTTATCCCAAACGAAAATGACTCTTGGGAGTTTATTTCTAAATCAGGCTCTAGCGCTGAAGATATTAAAATCAACTATAAAGAACTCACTACAGGTGGAAGCCTGAACTTATATTATGAGTTAGCAAACGAATCGGAGTGGACTTTTTCTGAAAATGGCAGCTATTTTTCAGATGCTAAAGATAACTTTAGTTACCAACTAAATAGCCTTGTTGCCAATGAAGGGAAGTCATTAATTATTACAATTTCTAGTATTTTACCGCATCAAGCCTTATCTCAGGAGTTGAACAAACTATTGGCTGAGAATCCAAAAAAAGTAGTATCAGGGCAGTTGGATCAACGTACAAATTATGAAATTAATTTTCGATTAATTGCAAAAAAGAGCACTGACGTTAACTCTCTTATGCGTTATTTTTCGCAAGACCCACGCGTTATAATTGAAGATATGGAGCCACACTAGTACAGAGCTTACTCTGCGCTATTTTTTACTGGACATAAAAAGTTATAATGCTCTTTACCTATTAAGCTCATCAGCTTATTTTCAGAGCATAACCCCTTAAACCATTGTAAACGGTAAAAAACTGGGCTCCACCCCAAATTTATACTTTGCTCTATTGATGCTAACGCCGAGTATTTTTCATTCAACAAGCTTTGTAGCATTGCTTTAATAAAGTATGCCTCTGCCAAATTAGAATTAGTAGCTAACAGCTGTTCAATCTGGTTCATTGCTTGTTGATTTCTATCTAAATGAATCAACACTTGTGCTTTTTCAAGTTGTTCTGCAACGTTCTGCGACGAAGAATCAAGCTGCTTATTGACTTCTAAATATAAGCTTTCGGCCTCTGTAAAGCGGCCCTTAAAATGAAGTAAATCGGCATAGTTAAGTTGTAAGGTAGTTGTTTTGGCATCTAACATCATCGCTTTTTGAGCAAAATTTAATGCATCGACAAACTCACCTTGTAGAGAAAGAGTAATTGAATAATTACTATAAATAGAAGCGCTTTGCCGCCCCGAATCTATCAGTTTTTGGTAGTTATTCTCTGCAGCCTTCAAGTCACCCGATAACAAATATACATCAGCGACTGTTTTTAGCGTTACAATATCGTTAGGGTTATAACTTAATACCTCCTTTAAATATTTTAATGCGTTAGCACGTTTCCCCGATGTGAGATACGCTATTGCAAGGTTTCTTGTCGCTAATAAAGTTGGCCTTATTTTATATGCCATTTTCGCATGCTTTAAAGATTCTTCAAGGCGACCTATACGCTTAAAATAAATAGCCAAAATAGTTTCTCTTTGGTATTCCTCTAATGATGAGTTTTGAATTCTGCTAATAATTTTTTCGGCTTTAATGTGCTCCCCCGTTTGTTGATATATTTCAAGTAGGTCAATTAAATAAGCAGGACTGTCACTGTATGAAGTTGGCGCTCGTTCAAGTTGAAATTGTAACTTTGTTATGAGCGCTACATTTTTGGAAGACTTATAAAGTCGTAAAATTATTTTTCGGTATAAAGGATATAAAGGCTTAAAATCTGGCTGTTGCGATAACAAGGCTTCAGCCATGGCACGTTGCTTTTGAGTACTACCTAAATCATTCGCAGTTAGGGTAACTAAAGATACATATTGCCTGATAAACTCATCTGACAATAACAGTTCCCTATTTGACAGGATGCTTGGGCTAAGCAAGTTTTGTATTGAAGATAGTGTTGAGTTATAAATATTTAGATAGCTTTCTTTATTTGTTGCACTTCGGGTTGTGCCTACCATTGTGGCGTTTTTATCTAATTCGTTTAGTGTAAAGTCACAAGACAAAAGACTACAATCTAATACAGGAATCAGTAGCTTAGTAGCTCTTAGCGCAGTAGCTAAATTATTTAGGCCTGCATCATTACCAAGTATTAATTGTGTTTGTGTAACTTCCTTGCTCGAAATTAAAGCAAACTTGCGATCCGCAAGTACATATTCGGTTATTGCATCTTTGACGCCAAGACTAAGTAAGCGCTTTTGTGTATCCGTAACTTGGCTACTCACTGTAAATTCTACTGGCATCAAAGCTATCCTCTCTATCGGTTTTGATGAATACCAAAGCCAGCTCCCCGCGATCAATAACAGACAAAGAGCCACAGTAAGAAATAATCTTCTATTGAAAAAACGTTTACTTACGTTGTTATTATTTTGATAGCTTTTAACATCGACAGTCAGGCTTTCAAAACTAAGTGAGTCTAAAATCCGCCTAAACTGAGATGCTACGGCACGAGCGCTTTCAGGTCGTTTATCAACTTTGAATGCTAATAATTGTTTAAGTAAAGGCACTAAATCAGCAGATAACTCTTTGATCGATTCATAACTTGCGCTACAAGGAAATGACATTATTTGTTTTGCTAAATCTTGCCCTATATTACTCGATGCTTGTTTTGAATAGGCATGGTAGCCTGTTAATAATTGATAAGCTATTAGCCCTAGTGAAAACAAATCACTACGAAAATCCATAGTTTGATTATTCAATTGTTCAGGCGACATTGCCTTTAAACTGCCATAATCAGTGCCTATATTTGTCGCTTCAGCTCCTTTAATTTTTGAGATACCAAAATCTGTTATTTTAACTGTGTCTTCATCACTAACTAATACATTGGCAGGTTTCAAATCGAGATGTAGTATGCCTTTATCATGAATTGCAGCTAGGCCATCGCTGATATGAATAAGTATTTCTAATTTTTTAGTAAGAGTGAGACTCTGTTCTTTCATTAAATGGGCTAAGGTCGTTCCTTTAACATACTCCATTTCTAATAAAATTTGTTCATCCCGATGAATTATCTTATAAAGCTGCACTATATTTGGGTGATTTAAGCTTGCAATTAACTTTGCTTCGCTGATGGCTCGCTCAGTATTATTTCCAGCTAATTTCATAACTTTGAGGGCTACTTGTCTATTCAACTCTAGATCTGTTGCAAGGTATATCGTACTCATTCCTCCTTGCGCCAAAACTTGTATTTGTTTGTAATAATCCTCTAACACAAACTGTTCGATCCATCATATGTAAATAATTAGTCTAGTATTTAATGTTAATTAAATGCAAAGTCAATATATACAATATGATAGTGTAATATTATTTACTAAAAGACCAAAAGAGAGCTGTATGGCTATACTGACTAAGTTAAACTCAAATATGAGCTTTTATCTGCGCGACTTTCATCGTTTTGGTCGGCTAGCCCACTCTGTTGACACCTTATTAAACTACCCAGAAGTGACACGTATTCATGCTGTAATAGAGTGGGTTAAACCACACTGGTACATTCGTGACTTAAGCAAAAATGGTATTTGGCTAAACGGTAAACGACTTGATAAGCAAACCAATTCCGTATTAGCCCTAAATGATCGCATCAGCTTTTCAGAAATAAATAACTTAGATTACCAGTTAACTTCTATCGATCCACCAAGAGACCTTTTACTACCGGTCAATGGAACAAATACACATTGTATGTTGCTCGAACCTTATCATTTTTTACCCGATAGCCAACACCCCAAAGCTGTTATTTATTACGACCCTGAGAGACTCTCTTGGTGTTATGAAAATACAGAAACTCACCAATTAACACTCTTAAAAGATGGCCAAATAATAATAATCGCAGAACAGCAGTGGCAGTTTTTTCAAGCAGAAATGGCATCACAAGAAAACACGCTGAATTTAAGTCCTACGTCTATTAATAACCTTAAATTTATGTTCAATTTAAGCTTAGATGAAGAGCAAACCGAATTAAAAATAAGGCAACATAATAAATTAGTTGACCTAGATGTTCGCTCTCACCACTATCTTACTTTATTGCTGGCTCGTAATAAATTGACTGATATCAAAAATAAATTTGAGCCTGATGTACAGGGCTGGGTACAAGTTAAGAAATTAGCACGCGATCTCGGTATTAATGAGAGCCATGTCAATATTCAGATCCACCGTGCGCGAAAACAGTTTATGGACTCTTTCAATAATATATTATCTGCTGATATTTTGATTGAACGTAAACGAGGTAAAGTTCGTTTTGCAGGGACGTGCTTTACAATTGTAAAGGGGGCGAATTGTGAATCAACAGAGCCTAAAAATTAAGAAATGGCTGTGGCAACGAGCTGAGCTACAGCCATTCACTGGTCGATTACTGAGCTATTATTTGTAGCGAACAATTGTAGCGAACAGCCTTATTTATCAATGATTTAAATTCAAGGCTAAATGCCACAAGCGACTCTTCCATAGGGTAACAAGCAATACACTTATCAAGCTCTTCAGTAAGCTGATTAAGCATACTAACTGATATTGGATTTTCAGCCTCTACGCCGTATTGATGCTTCCAAAACCGCTGTAGTATAGGAGCATCATTTAACATAGTTATATACTCATAACCATCATGCCAAAGCTCATCTGTCAAAGAGCATTGAAATTCAGGCTCATCGAGATGAAATGTTGTAGATGATAGAACGACCTTTCTCATAATTATCTATTCCAAAATTGACATTAAAAACAGTTTCCCGGTGCACCATTTAGTTCAGGGAACTGAGTAACAACCTCTCCATTTGGCTTAATTATCAAGCGGGCGCACTTCTCTTGCTGAGTACCAACTACCATCCCTAGGTTAGCATCATACCTAATACGAGAATCAGGCTGTACTGTTCGTGATTTATTAGTTGCATTTTGTACTTGTTCGCAAAATTGTTGTGCATCTTGAATTGTTGCACAATACTGAGGCAAAAATTGACTGGCTTGTACACCTGCAGTGCAATGCCTTTGCTGAATATGAGCAAAAGATTGTGCTGTTACATCACATATTGGGTCTGCAGCTGCCTGAGTTGCAGAAATAAATAGGTAACTGATAAAGCTGCTATAGATAACCGAATTAATTAATTTCATTACTGTCTCCTTTGCAATCTAAATTGATAGGAAGTCACTCTTCCTTTCTCAATCTAGATACTAGGGAGAAATATTCCATAACAAAGTATTACACAGTGCAGGTAATACTTCGTAATAACAATCTCTAATTAGAAGACCTATCTTTTGGTGACTTGGTTGACATACCAAGTACACACTTACTTACACGATGTAACACAACTAAAAGGAAACGAGGATGTCTATTTATAAATTATTAGTTAAAAACGACTCAACTAACCCAACACGATTTGCAATTTTCCAAGAAAAGCCATCATTAGATGTTGGCGGTAATGTATTCACATTAGCTTGGTTTAGCAAGTATGCATATCAAGGAACAACTGCCGAATTTGCTTGGGAAATTGACTACAGTGCAATTTGGTCAAGACCAGGTCAAGAGCTTCGCCCTGGCGTTATCTGTAAAACATCACAGTCAAAACGAGTTGATTTAGATGGTGCGAATACAGTCACTTTAGGCTACGACAATGTTAATGATGCCTTTAACATGAGCTCTCCTGTAAAAGGTAATAGTGGCAGTATTTTTACAAATTGTGACGAGACAGTACCTAATTCAAACACCACTCCATCAGCTGCTGCGGGTATTGGTATTGCTATGAGTGGTGCGGGGACTTTTTTAGTCAGTACGCAACCGAATATGAATTTAACATGGACACCCAAGCCTAAATATTACCTTGTTGCTGGTAACTTCAAAACTGGCGAAATTTTAGATACGCAAACAATCATGAACAGTGGCAGAGCTCTCGAAATTCCATATCAAGGAATTTTAACGCAGAGCGCAACCTTAAATAGCCAAAATGTTTTAGTACTAAATTAATGCTAATTTGTGTGCGCTAATTAATGGCGCACACATTAATTGGAGGGAATCAGATATGGCTGCTCTAGATAATCAACATACTTATGATATAGATAGTTTATTATTTGCAATGCAACAAAAAAACTTAGTGTATAACTACGACTTTCGTTATTTTAGTAATCAAACGAATACACAACCTATTAAGTATAACCACCCCGATGGCTGGATATACAGTGATCCAGGTAATGGTTCACAAATTAGTTCAGAAAATAACGGCTGTCGAATCGTTACCAGTACAGAAGAAAACGCCACAATGAGCTTTCGACAAAATATTCACGAGTTTCCAAGATGGAAAGAAACTCTATGCTCTGAACACATTAGCTGTGTGGCACAGTTAAATGTTAAAGGAACAGGCGAGCTACACTTTTGCTTGTCAGACGGTATTACATATGCCCAAAGAACATACACAATCCAAAACAGCCAAGAACTCAATATATCTACCGAATTAGAAATTGCAATGGATGCAAAAACTGTTTTTGTTGAACTTTCGTGCTCTTCCCCGTCTGTCGTTATTTCTGTAAAAAAAATATTCGCAAACAAGGGCTATATAGCTTTAGCTAGTCTGCCTTGTATTGTTGCAGGTGTCATTGGTGAGCGAAAGCAGTACGTAGCAACAGAACAAGCACCAGCAGAAGAACTACCTCTATGTACTATACCAATTGCATTGAACAGTGATCAAACACGGCTAAACTCGGTTATTAACTATCGCTTCGGCAAGCAAGGTGAATTTTCTTTATTACCTGATTTTAGAGGATATTTCAGCCGTGCTTGGGATAACTCAGCCGGTAGAGATAAAAATGCCAAACAACGTAAAATGTCAGGTGATTCGAATAATATTGGTGACCTAGTGGGTACAACAGAGCCCGATATATTTAAAGAGCATCAACATACCATTACTTTTAAGCCTGTGAATATGCTTAATCCTGAAAAAGGAAGTCCAGCCTATGGTGTTAATCTTGCAGCGAGTACTCAAACTCAGATCACGACAGAGGGTGACCTTGAAACACGTCCAATCAATATTGCAGAATTATTTACAATTAAGTGGGCTTGATATCTTTTAGGAAGGTGTGCCAGAGCAATGACTAACTATACTTTAAAAGTTAAAAATAACTCCAGCAATGCAACTAGTTTTTGTGTATTTATGGCCTTACCTGAAGAGCAAGCCCAAAATAGTTCATTCTATACACTTGCATGGATGGTCAAATATGCTGAACCAAATACGATGATAAGATTTTCATGGAGCGATATCTTCAATGTTATTTGGTCACAACCTGGAAGACATTTACAATCTGGCGTTATTTGCGATGTTAGGGAACCTAATTTTTTATCATTAAGTCGAAGCATTAAAATAAACGCCGCTGCATCTCAATGTCTTGACATTAACCCGCCTGAAAAAGGATGTACGACATTACAATATAATAAAAAGCAGCTAACTTACTGTTTTAGCAAACTTGAAAAAAGCAACAATGATCAAATAACGATCAACTGTGATTCTGAAGTACCTAACTCAAAAACTACATCCCCTCACATTGCTGCAGGTATTGGAATAGGGCTTTCGGGTTCAGGGTTATTCTTAGTTAATACCCAACCTAATTTGGCATTTATGTGGCCTGTACCACCTTTTAAGTTTTATTTATCTTTTGGTTCCGTTAAATGGGGAGAAATAATTGACCGCGAATCATGGCTAGAGAGAGCTGTACTCGTTTCATTTAATGATACTACCGAATGTGAAGCCATCTTAAACATTAACAATCGCCTCAAAGTAATCAGGTAATACCCCGATTAACGGGGCATTACACAAACGCTTTTACTTTATCTCAACACGTTGTGAGCGCATTACAATTTCATCGTTAAGCTCAATCCCAAGGCCTGGTTCTTCTGATACTTCAAAAAAGCCATTTTTAGGTTGTGGATCTTGTAAGCACAGCTCTCTGTTCCACTTTTTAATCGCATAAGTATGATGTTCATGAATTAAAAAGTTAGGGATTGCTGTTTCTAAATGTAATGCTGCCGCGGTTGCAACCGGCCCACCACACACGTGTGCCTGAATACGCACGTCAAAAATATCTGCGTAATCACATACTTTTTTAGTTTCAGTAAAGCCACCACATAAACCAATATCTGGCTGGAGTACATCAATGCTTTGATCTTCTAAATATGGACGCACGCCCCAACGGTTATATAAGCGCTCGCCGCCTGCAATAGGCACAGCCACTTTATCAGCCACTTTGGCATGTAATGAGTGGTTTAAATAATTCACCGGCTCTTCAAAATACATACAATCAAATTCTTCTGCAATCTCACCAATTTGAATTGCTGATGTCGCACCAGGTAAACTGTGGCATTCAAAAATAATGTCAACTTCATCACCCACAGCTTCACGAATAGCCTGCATACGAGCGCGGTATAGTTTCATTTCTGGGCGAGAAATAATATTTGTGCGATCGTAATAGGTGTTGCCGTCTTTATCGTATTGAATTGGGTCAACCTTTACCGCATCGTAACCTTCCGCTACTGCTTTTAGTGCCGCTTCGGCATATTCTTGTGGCTGTACCAGCGCTTTAAACTCACTGTCCCAGTCAAACTGTAACTGCGATGCATAAGTACGTAGTTTGTCGTTAACTTTACCACCAAGCAACTGATACACAGGTAAACCCAATGCTTTACCCTTTATATCCCAAAGCGCAGTATCAATCGCACTCATTGCAGCATAAACTACCGGCCCACCACCTAAACCCCAAAAGCTTTCACGCAACATACGTGACCATAGTTTTTCAGTTTGAAACGGGTCATGGCCAATTAAAAAGGCATCGGCCATTTCTTTGATCATCGCAGCGGCAGCGCTGTGACCTAAGTCATAAGCAAGACCGGCTTCACCTACACCGCTAATCCCTTCATCGGTATGAATGCGAACAAATACCGGCGTCCATGCAGGACGCTCAGGACAATGAATGTCAAAGACTTCAACGCGATTTACTTTCATAAAAAATTCCTTATTAACCTTTATCGGTTATTTTGCAAAACTTGGGTCAAGACGATACGCTTTTCGTAACATGGCAGGCCATGCTAGCTGCCCCCCAGTACTGCCGCTGTGAACAACGTTCGCTTGATTATAAATGTTATCAATAATAGCTTGTGGTACTGCAATCGCTTCTTGTGCACTTGATTGAATAGCTAACTGTATTTCACAGGCACGTTGAAGGTCATAAAAGCGCATAAACGCATCACCAACTGTTGGCCCTACCGTTAAGCCGCCATGATTCACCAATAGCATATGGTTGGTGCTACCTAAATCTGTTTGCAGGCGTTTACGCTCATCATCATTCACCGCTAGGCCTTCATAACCATGGTATGACAGAGAGGGTAATGAAAACATCGAATACTGACTTAACGGTAACAGCCCTTCTTTTTGTGTTGCAACTGCAATGGTTTCTTTAGTGTGTAGGTGTATTACGCAATGGGCATCCTCGCGTACTTCATGAATGGCACTGTGAATGGTGAACCCCGCAGGGTTAATATCAAATGGAGTGTCGTCAATAATGCGGCCATTTAAATCAACTTTAACTAAGTTAGATGCAGTGATCTCATCAAACGTTAAACCGAACGCGTTTACTAAATAATGATCCGTACCCGGTAGGCGAGCAGAAAGGTGCGTATAGATTAAATCCCCCCAACGAAAATGGTCAACTAATCGATAACATGCGGCTAAATCAACACGTAGTTGCCACTCTTGTTCTGATACTTTATTTTTTAAATCGAGCTGGGGTAAATCAAACATAACAAGCCTTTTAAAACACAGCATAACGCTAGTAATAGTAGATGTTTAGAAGTCTAAATGAGTATTCGCATGATGGCAATCACCAAATAAAAAAGCCACACAAAGGTGTGGCTCTTTTAAGGTTTCGTTAGCGATTATTGTACTTTTGATAGGTAATCGGCAATCGCTTCAAACTCTTCATCAGTCACAGTCGCAACCATTGCTTTCATTGCCATAGACATACCGTTGTTACGAGCGCCTGACTTAATGTCTTTCATTTGCGCTACTAAATACTCTTTGTTTTGACCATTTAGCTTAGGGTACATCGCCATGATAGGTGCTTTACCATCTGCACCATGACATGTTTGACAGTTTTTAGCGGTATAAAGTGCAGCGCCATCAGCAGCGGCGGCTGAAAATGAAAAACTTGCGGCTAAACCAATACCCGCGCCTAATAAAAGTGTTTTTATCTTGCTCATTGTATTTACTCTTCTTTTTTACGGTTAAAAAAAACGGTTGTGATAATTGTAGTCAATAAATCTTTAAAAAGCATACGTCCTTGATAAGGTTTGACGATCAATCAGAACAAATACGTGTATCCCTCATAAAACAAATATTAGCTTGCCTTAGCTGAGCAGATACTTAATAACACCTTACCAAATAAGATCGTCTGGTACTTCAAAATCAGCGTACGGATCGTCTTCGTCCTTGGCTTTGTTCTCAGGTTCAACATGAAACACAATATACTTTTCATCAACCTCAGCCACTTTGCGTGCAGGCTCGTCTTCTAATACGTAAAACTGGCCTTCTAATACACAAATTGCTAAACGTCCGCCCGAGAGCGCCTTTTGCGTTTGCTCATTCACATCAAGGCCCTTTACTTTATTTTCATAAGTAAAGTTAAAGGTACGCTCACCACGAATTGACTCTTGATTGTGATGCTCTAAAATTTGCTTAACACGGGCTACCTGCTCACGTTGCTTTAATTCTTCTTGGCGCGTTTTGTTAAGCTCTTCGGCTTTTTGCTGCTGCTCAAGCTTGGTTTGCTGAATATGCTTTTGCAAATCATTTGGGTTGCTTGTCGCTCCCTTCTTTTGCTTTTTCTGTTGCTTGCGCTTTTCTGATTTAGCAACTTTGGCTTTATGTGATGTTGTTAAACCAGCTTGGAGCAATTGCTCTTGTAGTGACCCCATGGCGTGTTCCCACTAAAAACGAATATTAATGCTATTTTAATCACCAACGAGCGTAAATAACAGCGCTATTGGTATTAATCTAACAAACTACTGAAAACAAAGCATGATTTAGCGCAATAAAGGTTAATTTATGAAAACCCTAGCAGTTTTGTATATAATGCGACTCAACTAATAAGCAATGTTAACGGCAGTCAATGCGCTTATCTCACTTACTCCTTTGTTCTGTTTTTATTTTTTTTGTCTTATACGCACCACAGCCATTATTAAGTTTATTTGCCACCGAATTTAATGTAGCGCCTGCCATTGCAGGCAGCTTAATGACTGCCACTATGCTGCCTTTAGCCATTGCCCCTTTGGTGTATGGGTTGTTTCTAGCCAAGCGAAACCCATTATTAATTTTACGCATCGCAATGTTATTACTCGGTGTCGGCTGTTTATTATTTATTTATGCCCCTAGTTTTGAGCTACTGTTACTTGTTCGGTTTTTACAAGGGCTGACTTTACCTGCCGCTTTAACCGCAATGACCAGTTATATTGGTATGAGCTATCAAGCCGATACATTACAAAAAAATATGACTCTTTATATTGGTAGTACTATTGTCGGTGGTTATTTTGGCCGAATATTGGCTGCGCTCTTTAGCGACTTGTGGTCATGGCAAAGTTTTTATTACTTAATTGCTGCCATGTTGATAATACTCTCGCTTAGCATCCCCCATAAACGCTTTGTCCTGAGTAGCTCTAGTGAGGTGTTATCACCTTTAGATTATATGAAACAACTTAAAGAAGGCTCGGTACTTAAACTTTATGGTGCCATATTTTGTATGTTTTTTTGCTTTGCCGCATTATTAAACTACTTGCCTTTTATTTTAAAAAATACCTTTTTAATTAATAACACCCGCGACATTGGCTTAGTTTATAGTGGTTATTTAATTGGCGCGTTAGCCTCTATTTTTACCCCGTGGTTATTAAAAAAAATGACCTCAGCTTGGCGCTTATTGGCATTGGTATTCCTGTTTTATAACCTCAGTATTGTGTTATTAATGAGTCATTCACTGATGTTGTTTTTAATTGCATTCACACTCTTTTGTGGCGCTATGTTTGTAATTCATTCAACAGCGGCACCATTGGTTAATAAAATTAGTCACGCTCCACCGAGTGTTACTAATGGTTGTTACGTGTCATTTTATTATAGCGGTGGCGCACTAGGATCGTTATTACCTGGGGTGGTTTATCAAGCACACGGGCAAACCGCATTTATGGCAACACTTCTTGCGGTTTGCTTATGTGGGCTGGGTCTTATTTTGTGGGCTCAGCGCGAGGGTAAAAACATCACCCGCGGCTGATGTTCAGTAAAATCAAAAAAACGCAGTAAATCAGGCTTAGTTAATAACCACGTTTGGGTGTTTTCAAATGGATGGCAATGAAATAAATCGCCAAACCAAATATCCTGATCAAGCCAAAGCGTTACATCTCGTTGCTTATCGTTCATTAAGCTGAGCATTGACACACAACCTGGTGCAACTTTTAAGTACTTAGCCAAGCGCTCATTAGAGGCAAACCCTAAACGCGATAGCCCTTGCTGTTTAGACAACGATTTTAAATCGAGTTGTTTATCATGCGCGGTGATCACTAAAAAATGGCGCTTACCTTCGTTATCTCGCAAAAAAAGATTTTTTAAACGTGTTCCTGGGCGATTCACCATCAGCTCGTCAGCATCTAAGCTACCATGCAACGCTGGATGCTCAATCACGTCATAGTTAATATCAAGTTGGGCTAACACCGTCGCTAATTTTTGTTTATCCGCTAACATACTACAAACAACGCCCTCTTAATTGCACACTTAAATCTCGCCATAGCACTTCGTTTATTTCATGCTTATCTGCACAATAGTTACGTTGTGCAAGCTCTTTATTAAGAAACTCTACCGCTTGATCTTCTAATTGTAACTTAAGCACGCTCGACTCTTCAAAGTGCTCTTGTTCGGCAAAACGCTTTAC
Source organism: Pseudoalteromonas sp. Scap03 (assembly GCF_013393115.1). Classification (GTDB taxonomy): domain Bacteria; phylum Pseudomonadota; class Gammaproteobacteria; order Enterobacterales; family Alteromonadaceae; genus Pseudoalteromonas. The sequence goes on from NZ_VDEU01000001.1 coordinate 450,612, forward strand.
ATCGCTTCGGGTTAGCTTTTTATTAATATTAATTTGCTCACGGCTCTTAGCCTTTACAGAGACCACATAGGCAAAAAGCTTGTTACCTTGATCATCAACAGTGTCATAAAATTGTTGATTATTAATTTCATAGGGAGGCTCATCTACCGAGCTGGCACAGCCAAAAAGGAAAATCATGAAAACTAAAGCGTATTTTTTCATTATGTATTGTCGTTTTAGTAAATATTGAGGCTGAGTTTAACAAAAATTAGTTAAAACGGAAAAATTTGTGAAAAAATACTTGACCGAAAACGTAAAAATATTTAAAGTTCACCCCGCTTAAGACTCAGCACTTAAGCATTTACAGTACATGTAAATTAGGAATGTGGGGCTATAGCTCAGCTGGGAGAGCGCCTGCCTTGCACGCAGGAGGTCAGCAGTTCGATCCTGCTTAGCTCCACCACTTTCCTACCCTCTCCTTTAAGTAATATCCTTATTTTTATATTCTAAATAAACCTCTCTGTTAATAATGCTTTGTATTTTTTAATCTCTTTGTTTGCTTAAGTGTTTAATTTTGCTAAATCGAGATCAAAAATGCCGAGCAAAGCCCGGCATTTTTATTATTTATTGAGTTGGGTTAGTTATTCGCGAACTTGACCAACACCATTAACTAAATATTTTTCAGTGGTTAATGACTCAAGTCCCATAGGGCCATAAGCATGTAACTTAGTCGTTGCAATACCAATCTCTGCACCTAAGCCTAGTTGTGAGCCATCAGAAAAGCGTGATGACGCATTAACCATAACAACCGACGCATCAACACTACGTTGGAATAACTCTGCCGCCGCATCGTCCTTAGTACAGATAACTTCAGTATGATTTGAACCGAATTGAGCAATGTGCTCAACGGCTGCATCAAAACTTGGCACAATACGAATTGCTAACTCTAAGTCTAAGTACTCTTCACCAAATTCGTTATCAGCAAGTACAGTGGCATTATCAAAATATTCAGCCGCTTTGGCGTCAGCATTAATTTTTACACCTTCTTGACGAAGTACAACTGCACACAGATTTAAAAACTCATCAGCTACATCTTGGTGTACCACTAAACCCTCAAGTGCATTACATACACCAGTACGCTGAGTCTTACCATTAAGCAGTAAATTTAGTGCTACTTCTAAATCAGCATCTTTATCTACATATAAATGACAAACGCCTTTAAAATGCTGAATAACTGGGATTGTGCTGTTTTCAGTAACATAGTTAATTAGGCCTTCACCACCACGAGGGATGATTAAGTCAATGCTATCGCGTTGTTGCATCAATTCCATTAGTAAAGCACGGTCAGGATCAGGAATCACTGAAATTAGCGCAGTTGGTAGACCATGTTTTGTAAGCACGCTATGCATTACACTGGCAATGGCTTGTGAGCTTTTCAGCGCTTCTTTACCACCGCGTAAAATAACACCGTTACCTGACTTAAAGCACAATGCACCTGCGTCAGCCGTTACATTAGGACGCGCTTCATAAATCATACATACTACGCCAAGTGGTACACGCATTTTACGAATTTTAATACCATTTGGGCGTTCAGTAATGTCACGTAACTGGCCAACAGGATCATCTAATGAAACAATCACTTCGATACCCTCAGCCATGGCTTCAATACGCTCATCATTCAATGTTAAACGGTCAATCATTGATGCTGCTAAATTATTGTCGCGTGCTGCGCTTAGGTCACTTTCATTTTCTTTGATTATAAATTCTTTTTGCTCTCTTAATGCCGCTGCCATATCGGTTAACACTTTGTTTTTAGTCTCGGTATCGAGTAAAGCAAGTGTATGTGCAGCCTTTGCTGCCTGGCGTGATATATCCGTAATTAAACTCATGACTTCTCCAATAATGCGATATCTTTTTCTGAAATAATTGGTCCAATCGAATCCTGCATTTTTTCGCTGAATTCACTCTGCTCGTTATCTGCAATAAAGTTTAACAAGCAGCTACTGTAATTTGCTGTGGCTTTAGCTAAACGCGTACCATCTTCACTGCGAACTAAGATAGTATCGCCCACAGCAAACTCGCCATGTACTTCTCTGATCTCATCGCCACGTAAGCAACCGTCTTCACCTTCTAATGAGTCATCAAATGACCCTTCAACAACGACTTCCCCCTGCTCATTGGCGGTATGTGTCATCCAGTGAATAGAATCTTGCATTGGTTTTTCATAAGGCAAGAATACGCTACCTGGGTTTTCACCGGCTAACAAGCGAGTAAAGGTTTCTTCTTTAAAGCCATTAATAATGTAAGTTGCAATACCATGTGAAGTGGCTTTCTCTGCCGCTTCAATCTTGGTTTTCATACCACCTGTACCTACCGCACTGGTAGCACATCCTGCCATAGCATAAATAGAATCATCAATTGATTTTATTTCAGGCAATAATACGGCATCGTCATGCAGATTTGGGTTTTTATCATACAAGCCATCTACATCAGAGAAAATCATTAATGCATCTGCATCAGCGGCTGCTGCAACCATGGCTGATAAATTATCGTTATCACCCACTTTTAAATCATCTGTTGTTACTGCATCATTTTCATTAATGATAGGTAGCACGCCGTGTTCTAGCAATGTAAATACGGTTTCACGGATACTCTGGTAACGCTCACGGTCACGTAAATCACCATGAGTTAATAATAGCTGTGCTGATGGAAAATCAAAGAAACGATCCCACATGGCCATCATTTCTGTTTGCCCTGCTGCAGCCATCGCTTTTTTCATTACCACTGAACGAGGTTGGTCTGATGGAAATAAATGTGAGCCAGCCGCTACAGAACCAGATGAAACTAAAATAACCTCAATTCCACGTGCGCGACAGCGGACAATAAACTGTGCGATGGTTAATAAATAACGTGAACGACAGCCATCTTGATCGGGTGCAATTAAGGCACTGCCCACTTTAAGTACGATACGTCGCCAATTTAACTTTTGCATAAGTGCTCAACTTTCCATTTAATTTGTATTCATCACATAGATGAATGAAACCAGGTCGCCATGTTTATAAACACAGCGTCGAATTTATTTATCATTGCCCACACTTTTTACACACACGTACACCGTCTCTAAAACTAGCGTTTTAAATTGAGATGCAAAAAATAAATAGTATTAACCCAATAAATAAATCGGATCGTACTAACTAAAAAAATATAAAGTGTTGTTTATGTATCGCTGTAAAAAGCTGTGTGCGGCCTTTTTATTAACAACATACATAGAGCCTCTTAAGTCTGGTACACCAACAGATAGGGTGATGACTTAAGGACCGAGATTTAATCGCCACGATGGGGATTAAATATTGAAAGGTAATAGTTCAACTCAAACTTTTATTTATCTGCATTGAGCAAATAAACACTTTGAGCAAAACCATACCAAAGAGTACGGTAAATGATATTGTGTGTTCAAATATAACAAAACAAAGCAAAAACAATCAGTAAGAGAGTTAAGATGTTTATATCTAACATAATCTAGTATTTAAACTACAAACTTGATTAGATAACTAATTATTCGAACACGAAGTATAATACGTTAAAGTAGCTGCTTAGATCAAGGCTAAAATTCAAGCTGAATAGGTCGACACTACTAAAGCTAGTGTTTTTTGTATTAAGTATCATGTGGTTAGACTACTATAAATATGAATTACTGTCTCTTATACACATCTGACGCTGCCGACGATCGCATAAGTGTTAGAAAATGACGTTAACACTAAATAAATAAGTATTATTTATTAGCTAAATTGAATTTACACGTGATAGGCTCCGGTCTCGTGGGCTCGGAGATGTGTATAAGAGACAGATATTAAGGAGTTTTTACTCTATGTCAGCAATTTATATAGCCGGTATTGCATTGTGTTCGGTGCTAGCCCAATGGGTCGCCTGGGCGTTCAGAGTACCCGCTATTCTGTTTTTGTTGCTTACTGGGCTTTTATTAGGGCCATTTAGTGGCGTATTAGACCCAGATGCCTTATTAGGCGATTTACTTTTTCCTGTGGTGTCTTTAAGCGTTGCTGTGATTTTATTTGAAGGGTCTTTAACACTGCATTTTCGGGAGCTTAAAGGGATCAGTAAAGTCGTAAGAAACCTCTGCTCTATTGGTATGCTTATGACCTGTGTCGTTATTAGCTTAAGTGCCTATTGGTTATTAGAGTTAAATTGGCGAGTCGCAGCAGTGCTTGGCGCTGTGCTTGTTGTAACCGGACCGACGGTTATTGCGCCACTGCTTAACTCAATGCGACCCACTCAAGATATTGACCGTATTTTACGCTGGGAAGGCATAGTCATAGACCCTATTGGCGCTTTATTTGCGGTATTAGTATTTGAAGCTGTGATGTTAGTTGGCCAAGGTGAAGTACTTAGTCACACTATAATTGCACTAGTTAAAACCGTTGGGGTTGGTTTAAGTATTGGTGTGGTTTCGGGTTGGATCACAACGCAACTGATGCGCCGCGAATGGTTGCCATTTGAGCTACATAAATTTGGCATTTTAGCGTTAGTGTTAATTAGCTTTTCGATTTCAAACCATTTAAGTCATGAGTCAGGATTATTGGCCGTGACTGTATTTGGTATTTGGTTAGCTAATCAAGATGACCTAGAAATAGATTCGGTGCTTGAGTTTAAAGAAGATCTGTCGATGATTTTGATCTCAACCTTGTTTATTTTACTCGCTGCCAGATTACAATTATCTGACTTAATGATGCTAGATAGCGACGTGTTTATATTTTTAGCTATTGTGCTATTTATTGCGCGCCCGTTGTGTATTGCTATTTCAACCTTTGGCACCGATTTACCAATGAAGTCTCGCTTGGTGCTGGCTTGGATTGCGCCTCGCGGTATAGTTGCTGCAGCCGTAGGCTCTGTATTTGCGTTAAGTATGATAGAAGCCGGTGTAGCCGATGCTGAGAAAATGGTGCCATTGATATTCACGGTTATTATCGTCACTGTGGTACTGCAAAGCTTAACGGCTATCCCTGTTGCTAAGTTGCTAGGGGTGCGCCAGCCCTCCCCTAATACTATTTTAATTATTGGTGCCAACCATGTATCTCGTGCTATTGCTCGTGGTTTAAAGGAACAAAACATTCCCGTTCACTTATCAGATCCTGCTTGGGAAAACTGTAAAATGGCACGTATGGATGGTTTGCCTTGTTATTACGGTAATCCACAATCTGAGCATGCTGAACGCTATTTACCTTTAACCACTATTCGCAGTGTTTTAGCGCTTTCACCTAATCGTCATCATAACGCATTAGGGGTGCAGTATTTTTCTCATTTATTGAATGAAAAAAATGTATTTTCACTACGCTCATCTTCATCACATGCTAAAGCAAATAAAGACAGCGCGACGTTCTTATCACGACAAATTCTGTTTGGTGAAAACGGAGCATATGCACGCTTAAGCAGCGTTATTGCCAAAGGCGGTAAAGTGAGTGCAACACGAATATCTGAAGAATTTAGCTGGCAGCAGTATTTAGAAATGAACCCTGAAGCAATTCCACTGTTTATTCTCAAAGGGGATAAAGACAGTGATGAAGACGCTCCAGTGAAAATGAGGCCTTTTACTAGTGATATGGAAAAGCCACCACAAGAGGGTGAACGAGTAGTTGCATTGCAACCGCCTAAAATATCGCTATTAAAAGATCCTGCCAATAACAAAGTCAAAGACAATAAAAAAGACGAGTAATAACTAAAAAAAGCGAGAGTGCGGCAAAAGCACTCTCGCTTTTTTACATAGGTAAGCGCGCGCGGGTAACGACACTGGCTGGCATTTTTTCAGCAAGTTTAGTTAATGCTCGCTCTATTTTTTTATGTGTCGCTTTATCAGCTACCGTGGTGTTAAACAACCAACGATAAGCATCTTCAAAATCTCTTGGACTACCATAACCTTGATTAAACAAACCAACTAATCGTAACTGCGCTTTTAAATTGCCTTGCGCTGACGCCTCACGTAAGTAGGTTATTGCCATGGTTTTGTCTTTTTGGACCAACCGCCCAACGTCGTAGTAGCGACCTAGTTGCTCTAATGCAGCCGCTAAACCCTGCTCAGCCGCTTTTTTCATGTAATATACACCTAAAGCAACATCGCGCTCAACACACACTTTATAAGCGAGCATATCACCGTATAGGAATTGATATGATGGCAATGCCATTTTATTGGCTCGCGCTTCTATATCTTGCACTAACTGGCAATTATCTGCCTTTACGCGCGCTAGATGAGTGTTCTCATTAATTAAAGCTATTAACTCAGATTCAGTATACAGCGGCACAGCTGCAGGGCTTTCTTCAGCTAAGCTATTGCTTATATTAAATAAAGAAAGTGTAAGTAGTGATAATGACCACACTGAGCAACGAGAAGATAAACGCATATTAACCACTTTAAAAATAAACTTACCAAATAATATACAAAGATCGTTCCACTATTAATAGCGTCACTTTTCTGCAGACATAAAAAAAGCTGCACATGGCAGCTTTTTTCAACATAAACCCAATTATGCAAATGGGCTACGAAGTATCATCGTTTCAACACGATCAGGACCTGTAGAGATAATATCAACAGGTACGCCAGTGATTTCTTCAATACGTTTAATGTAATCAATTGCCGCTTTAGGTAAGCCTTCAAGCGATGTTACACCCACTGTATTTTCAGACCAGCCAGGCATTTCTTCGTATACTGGCGTTACTTTATCGTAACCTTCAGCTGCTAATGGCGTCACGTTAGTCACAGTACCATCTTCAAGCTTATAACCAGTACAGATTTTAAGTGTTTCTAAACCATCTAAAACGTCAAGTTTAGTTAAACAAAATCCTGAAATGCTGTTGATTTGGACTGCACGGCGCATAGCCACTGCATCTAACCAACCTGTACGACGTAAACGACCTGTAGTAGCACCAAACTCATGGCCTTTGTCACCTAAATGCTTACCGACTGGGTCTTGCTTATCAAGACCGTCGTAAAGCTCTGTAGGGAAAGGACCTGAACCTACACGTGTTGTGTACGCTTTAATGATACCTAGCACATAATCAAGGTGTAATGGGCCAAAACCCGCACCTGTAGCAACGCCACCAGCGGTGGTGTTTGAAGATGTTACATAAGGGTAAGTACCATGATCGATATCAAGTAATGTACCTTGAGCACCTTCAAATAAGATGTTGTCACCGGCGTTACGCGTTTGATCTAAAAGCTCAGTTACATCAACTACCATTGCTTTTAAAATATCAGCAACAGCCATTGCATCATCAAACGTTTTTTGGAAGTCAACAGCGTCTACTTTGTAGTAGTTAACTAATGTGAAGTTGTGGTATTCCAATACTTCTTTTAACTTAGTAGCAAATAATTCAGGATTGAATAAATCACCAACACGTAAACCACGACGAGCTACTTTATCTTCGTACGCTGGACCGATACCACGACCCGTTGTACCGATTGGTTTATCGCCACGCGCAGTTTCGCGAGCTACATCTAATGCAACATGGAAAGGCAATATTAGCGGACATGCTTCACTGATTAAAAGACGTTCACGTACAGGTACGCCACGCTCTTCAAGCATGCCAATTTCTTTCATTAGCGCTTCTGGTGATAAAACAACACCATTACCAATCACACATTTAACATTGTCACGTAATACACCCGATGGAATAAGGTGTAGAACTGTCTTTTCACCGTCGATCACTAAAGTATGGCCTGCGTTATGACCACCTTGATAACGAACTACTAAAGATGCTTTATCTGTAAGGAGGTCAACTACCTTACCCTTACCTTCGTCACCCCATTGGGTGCCTAGTACAACAACGTTTTTACCCATTGCAAATTCACTTAGAGAAAATTAGGACGAGATTTTACCAGAAAACTAAAGCAATGTTCACCCCGTTTAGCTTATTTTTTCCTCGTGCGGGTAGTAAACATCAGTGTTTCGTTAATAATCACATAAATAACAGTCATTTATAAACTTAAAAATCAGATAACAAAAAGCCCTGCAATTGCAGGGCTTTCAAGTTTAACTAAAGCTATGATTACTGAGCTTTCGCGCCTTTCATGTATTGGAAGAAGTCGCTATCCGGTGATAACACCATCACGTCTTGCTTTCCTTTGAAAGTTTGCTTGTAAGCTTCTAAAGAGCGAACAAAGCTAAAGAACTCAGGGTCTTTATTATAAGCACTAGCGTAAATCGCAGCAGCGTCAGCATCACCTTGACCACGAACAGAACGAGCATTACGTTCGGCGTCGGCAAGCATTACTGTTACGCGACGGTCAACGCCTGCACGAATTGTTTCTGCTTTTTCCTGACCTTCAGAGCGGTGTTCTTTAGCAACTGCAGTACGCTCAGCGCGCATACGTTGGTAAATAGAGCTACTCACCTCTTGTGGTAAGTTAATTTGCTTAACACGCACATCAAGTACTTCAATACCCAGCTCACTAGCACTTTCAGATGCTTGTACTAACGCTTCTTCCATCAGCTCGCTACGCTCACCAGATACAATTTCACGAATAGTACGCGTACCAAAGTTAGTACGTAGGCCATTATTTACTTTTTGCTTAAGCAGTGTTTCAGCATATTGCTTGTCACCACGTGCACGCAGGTAAAAAGAACTAAAATCGTTTACGCGCCATTTTACAAACGAATCAACGATTAAGTCTTTTTTCTCGCTAGTTACAAAGCGATCTGGTGTGCCATCTAGTGTTTGAATACGTGCATCAATACGACGTACTTGGCTAAAAAATGGGACTTTTAAGTGTAAACCCGGGCCATAAACTACAGCTTCATCATCGCTGTCTTTTTGCACTTTACTAAATAAAAGTACAATCGCCTTTTGCCCTTCAGAGACCACGAACACCGACGAAAAAGACATCACAATGGCGGCTAATAGGATTACTAAACTAAAGTTTTTCATTGCGCTTATCTCCCGTCGTTAAAGCGATCATTGTTAAAGCGATCGTTACCACTATTAACAGTGCTGTTGCGTGACGTATTTACCTTGTTACGTAAATCGTTTATATCGCTTGAGCTAGGTAAAGCAATACGTGTTGATGAACCCTGTTTTTCCATGATTTTATCAAGTGGTAGGTACATCATGTTGTTGCCACCTTTAACATCAACCAACACTTTAGAGCTATTACCTAGCACTTCTTGCATCGTGTCTATGTATAAACGCTCACGTGTTACTTCTTTAGCTGCTTGGTATTCTGGAAGTAATTTCTCAAAACGGGCCACTTCACCTTGCGCTTCTAAAGTAATACGTTCTTGGTAACCTTCAGCTTCTTGCGTCATACGAGTCACTTGACCACGCGCACGCGGTTCAATTTCACGGGCATACGCTTCTGCTTCACGAATAAAGCGTTGCTCATCCTCTTGGGCCGCAATTGCATCATCAAACGCATCTTTAACTTCCATTGGTGGACGAGAGTCCTTGAAGTTAACGTCAGTTACGATTAAACCTAAGTTGTAAGGTTCGATGATTTGATTTAGCTCATCCCAAGTATTTTGACGTACAACTTCACGGCCGTTTGTCAGTACTTGGTCCATTTTTGAATGGCCAACAACATAACGCAGCGCACTATCTAATGCTTCTTCAAGGCTGCTGTCAGCGTTAGTGACACTAAACTTGTACAAGTAAGGGTCGATTACTCGATACTGTACTTCAAATTCAACGCTTACTACGTTTTCATCTTCGGTTAGCATAAAACCTGATGCTGATAACGAGCGAACAGCTTCGATATCGACTGGAATAACCGTTTCAACAAAGGTCATTTTCCAACGCAAGCCAGGATCTGCAATTCGGTCAAACTTACCAAATTGAAGAACGACGCCGCGCTCAGCTTCTTTCACCGTATAAATACCGCTTAACGCCCATACAATTGCAGCGATAATAAGTACAAATGAAATACCGGCTCCGCCAAGTCCACCGCCGCTACCATTGCCGGATTTTTTACCGCCAAATAAGCCGTTAAACTTGTTACTGAATTTACGGAACACCTCGTCTAAATCAGGTGGGCCTTGATCACGTCCGCCTTTGTTATTCCACGGATCTTTGTCATTGCCATTATTACCCGGTTCATTCCAGGCCATAGCTATACTCCATTGTTATCTAAATAAATTCGGAAATTGTGTTAAATCTAACAAATCTTCTGCGTTTCTTATACTAAAACCGACATTAATCTTGCAGTTTTTAATCTCAGCTAATAAAACTTTCAATTTCAGGACCAAAATCTTTAATTAAACGGTTCCACTCAATCATAGGCAATCGTACATCAAGCAACCAATTACCTTGTTCATCAAACCGCTCATTGTGTACTGCACTTAAATTAAATAGTGATGCTCTTAAACGCCCATATTGTGGTGCGAGTAATAACGTTTCATTAAGCATTTGCTTAGCGAGTAAATCGCTAATAGCTTCACTAAGTAATTCACAGCCTTCGCCAGTTTTTGCAGATAGCCATACCCTTATAGGTTGGCCCTCGTCATCACGATCAATACGTGGCGTTACCTCATCCAGCGCATCAATTTTGTTATAAACTAATAACTGCGGTACCTCGTCAGCTTCAATTTCTTTGAGGACTTCTTGTACCTGTTCAATATTTTCTTTTCGGCGAGGATCAGCTACATCTATCACATGCAGTTGTAAATCGGCTTCACGCGTCTCGGTCAGAGTTGCTTTAAATGCAGCTACCAAATCATGCGGTAAGTGTCGAATAAACCCTACAGTATCGGCTAAAATAACAGAACCTACATCACCAATATCGAGTTTACGCAGTGTTGGATCTAGTGTGGCGAATAGCTGATCGGCTGCATATACATCTGAATCGGTAATATAATTAAACAGTGTTGATTTTCCGGCATTAGTGTAACCCACCAGCGACACTGTTGGAATTTCATTGCGCGTACGAGCACGTCGACCTTGCTCACGCTGTACAGCCACTTTCGCTAGTCGTGCACGAATATTTTTAATACGTGCGCGCAATAAACGTCGATCGGTTTCTAGCTGCGTTTCACCCGGACCACGTAAGCCTATCCCCCCTTTTTGGCGCTCAAGGTGGGTCCAACCACGAATTAAACGTGTAGACATGTGACGAAGCTGCGCCAACTCAACCTGAAGCTTACCTTCATGAGTACGGGCACGCTGAGCAAAAATATCAAGAATAAGTGTTGTTCTATCAAGTACCCGACATTGGCAAACACGCTCTAAATTGCGTTCTTGAGACGGACTCAACTGATGGTTAAAAATGACAACATCGGCATTGTGGATTTTGACAATTTCAGCTATTTCTTCCGCTTTGCCGGTACCGACAAATAGCTTGGGATGTGGTGCTTGACGGCTGCCTTGCACAACCGCCAAACTACTAACACCAGCAGAAGATACCAACATTTCTAATTCATGAAGATCTTCGCGATCCCCATCTTTAGGTAGGTCGATATGGACTAAAATTGCCTGTTCGCCAGATTCATAGCGGTCAAACAAGCATTACGCTCCTAATTTAAAAGTTTCCTGGTTCAGTTTCTTCAGTGTCTTCATTTCCCTGTACACCTTGGAAGTTGACTGCGCGTGCAGGTACAACTGTTGAAATTGCATGTTTATACACCATTTGATTAACAGTGTTTTCCAGTAAAATTACAAATTGGTCAAATGACTGAATTTTACCTTGTAATTTTATGCCATTTACCAAAAAGATTGATACTGGAATGCGCTCGCGGCGTAATGCATTTAAAAATGGGTCTTGTAACGATTGGCCTTTTGCCATGTTATTATTCCTTCGTTCTAGGTGTTATTATAATTAAGTGGCTGAACTAATTTAATAAAGCTAAATTTTGTCCAGCTACTACTAGCTTAGCGAACTTACTACACGATGCAAGTTTTCTTCATCACCGGTTGTTAACCACGTAACGTCAGGCCAACTTCTTAACCACGTTAATTGACGCTTAGCCAATTGACGAGTGGCAGCAATACCGCGAAAAACCATTTCATCATGGTCTATTTCACCCGCAAGGTAATCCCACATCTGTCTATAACCTACACAACGAATAGAAGGCATATTGGGATGTAAATCCTCACGTAGATATAGGGTCGAAACTTCTTTTTCAAACCCCTGTTCAATCATTATTTTAAACCTTTCTGCAATTCGCTGATGTAACTCTTTACGATCATCTGGAGCAATAGCAAATTGATGAAAAGTATAAGGTAAAGGTGGCTGTTTTTGCTTTTGCAATTCAGTCATTGTTTTACCTGTTATACGGTAAACCTCTAAAGCGCGATTAATTCGTTGTGAATCATTTTCACTCATCTTTTTCGCAGCTTGTGGATCTACTTTTAATAGCTCTTGATATAAATGTGGCCAACCGTACTGTTTCGCCTGTACTTCAAGCTCAGCTCTTATCTGCTCATCAGCCTCTGGTAGAGGGGATAATCCATCAATAAGGGCTTTAAAGTACATCATTGTACCTCCAACCAGTACAGGCACTTTACCTTGTTGATGAAATTTATCAATTTTTTCTATCGCATCGCGTCTAAAATCAGCTACTGAATAGGTTTCGCTTGGGTCGAGTAAGTCAATTAGGTGATGGGGTGCACGTGCTAGTTCGTCGGCATCCGGTTTAGCGGTACCAATATCCATACCTTTATAAACCAGTGCCGAATCAACGCTGATAATTTCAGTATTTAAATGCTCACACAGTGAAATTGCCAATGCTGTTTTACCAGCAGCGGTGGGGCCCATTAAAAATATGACCGGTAAATTACTCAACACGAATACCCTAATTAAATTGCGCTAGATAAGACTTTAGATCTATTTTAACTGCTTTTTCACGTAAACGTTCAATTGTTTGCGCATTATTTTGTAAGCGAGTTTGCTGTACTGCAAAGGCTTTACTGGCATAGAACCGTGTAGGTATTACATTTACCTGCCACGCTAGCCACTGATCAATACTTTCTAACTGAGCTTTACACCCATCAAGTAAGGCATCTACCGCGGTACTCACGTCAAGTAAGTACAAGCAAACAGGCAACTTCTTAACCATAACAAATTGTTTTTCAATTAAAAGTTCAAAGCCAAGCAAAGTAAACCATGATTGTTGCGTAGCCAGCAGTTCGATATCTTGTTTTGAGACATTAACCCGTACGGGTAATAACAATGCTTTGCCCTCAAGGCTGCCTTGCTCTTTAATTTGTGCAAGCCAATCATCCGCTAGCGCATATTTAAAGTGTGAACAATAAAGTTGGTTCTCATCATTAAACACACAAGCACCCTGTTCAATGGTTATTATATCGACAGTACGAAGCGCTGTATCTGATACTTGAGTCTCATCTGATTGCACAAATGGTGCTGGATTATCAAAGTGATGTGCTTGCTGCTCACTCACACCTTGATAAAACGCATTTACGTCATGGTAATTTCGACTTTCAGCACGTTGTTGATTACCTGTACCTTGAGTTGCACCACTATAAGTAGTGCTATGCGCTGAAGATGACCGACTAGGCTGTAATGACGACTTAGGGTAATCAAACGGTTCACTACTGGTAGCATTGTGTGCATTAAATGCAGCCACCGGTGGGCTATTATCATTAGCTTCACTGGAGCTTGAAAACTCAGCTTGCAGGGGCACAACAACTTGTTTTATCGCTTGCAAAATAAAGTCGTGTACTAAGCGCCCTTGATGAAAGCGCACCTCATGTTTAGCAGGATGTACGTTCACATCTACTTGACGTGGATCTATATCAATATAAATCACAAACCCGGGTAACTCTTGCTCACCGCTGACTTCTTCAAATGCTTGGCGAATAGCGTGCAAAATAAGTTTATCGCGCATCATACGATTATTTACATAGGTGTACTGTGTAGTATTAGCCGAGCCAACAGGGAGCACCCAACCATGTAGTTGCAGCCCTGCTTCACCGGATTGAATATGCAGTCCCTGTTCTGCAAACGCTTTACCCGCAACTTGGGCAACTCGTGTAATAGCTTGAGCAGGTTCGGTTTTAGGACGGTACTGACGCACCACTTTTGCGTTATGGGTTAACGTAATTGATACGTCAAAGCGACTCAGTGCAATCCGCTTTATAAGCTCATCAATATGGCTAAACTCAGTTTTTTCGGTACGTAAAAACTTGCGCCGTGCTGGGGTATTAAAAAATAAATCTTTTACTTCAATTGTGGTACCGCTGGGATGTGCCACAGGCTTTACCTCTACGGCCATATCTCTGCCTTGCGCAAAGGCTTGCCAAGCGGCTTCTTGCTGTTCGGGCTTAGAGCTTAAGGTTAAGCGAGATACCGAGCTAATAGACGCGAGAGCTTCGCCTCTAAAGCCTAAAGAGCAAATATTTTCTAAGTCATCGAGCGACTTTAGTTTACTGGTAGCATGGCGAGAAAGCGCTAATGTGAGCTCCTCTTTTGCAATGCCTGAACCATTATCACGAATTCGAATCAGCTTATGACCACCGCGTTCAATATCTATTTGAATACGTGTCGCACCTGCATCTAGGCTATTTTCTACTAACTCTTTAACCACCGACGCGGGACGCTCAACAACTTCACCCGCCGCAATTTGGTTTGCCAAGCGCGCAGGTAATATTTCAATACTCATAAAAACCTTAAATGTTGTGCGCTTTTAAAATTAACTCTGAGGAATATCAAGTTCCTGGCCAATAAATAGCGTATTTGAACTGAGCTTATTAACCTGTTTTATTTTACTAATACTAACGCCATATCGACCAGCCAACATACTCAGTGACTCCCCCGGACGTACCTTGTGTTTTGTTGGGTATTGAGACTTTAATGACGCAAACAGTGAGTCGTCAGGCGGGTTGCGTAAATAGTAATTTTTAATTGAGGTAAACATCGCTTTTGCCAAACGCTCTTGGTGATTGGCGCTTTTTAGTAGTCGTTCTTCACGAGGGTTAGAGATAAACCCAGTTTCAACCAAAATAGACGGAATATCTGGCGACTTCAATACAGCAAGGCTGGCATGTTGCGGTGCCTTTTTGTGCATTTTTGCTACTTTTTTTAATTCTTTTATCACTTCATCTGCAACACTTAGCCCTGTTTTCATGGAATGATCCATCGACATATCAAGCAAGGCTTGTGCTAAGTACTTTTCATTTGCAGCATCTTTAATTACATCGGCAGCACCGCCAAGTAACTCTGAGTGTTTTTCTTTATCCTCAATCCATTTACCAATTTCCGAATTGGCACGTCGCAGCGACAACACCCATACAGAAGCACCATTGGGTCCCGGACTGGTAAACGCATCTGCATGAATAGAGACAAAAAAATCGGCTTTTTTCTGGCGAGCGCGATTAGTTCGTGTATTAAGTTTAACAAAGTAATCGCCACTGCGAACCATACGCGAAATCATACCGCGCTCAGCATCAATCATGCGCTCTAAACGCTTGGCAATTTGCAAAGTGATGTCTTTTTCGTAAGTACCTGATGGGCCAATGGAACCTGGGTCTTCACCACCATGGCCTGCATCAATAGCAATTACAATATCGCGCTCTTGGCTTAACTGGCGTTTTTTAGCCGCCGTTTGCGCTGGGGTAATTGCACTTTTAGCTTGGCTTTTACCGTATAAATCGACTACTAGCCTATTTTTATAAGGGCCTGTGGGGGCAAGTGCAAATATAACCGGTTTAACTGGCCCATTTAATTCAAACACTAAACGCACGCTGCGTTTATTTTTAGGTTTTGAGTAACGTAACTTGCTAACAATTTGATGTTTTGGTGGCACACCTGGCAATGTTTTTAATTCATCAGTGTTTTCTAAATCAACCACTAAACGACTTGGGTTTTTTAGCATAAAGTAACTGAAGTCGGGTTTATCATCGAGATCAAACACCACCCGAGTGCTATCAGGTGATGGCCAGACACGCACACTATTAATAGTGTTTTGCGCCCACAATGGCAAGCTCACTGTAAAAACCATGAGGTAAATAAAAAGTTTAACTAAACCACGACTCATTTTGATAATCACTGCCTTAACTATTTTATTATCTATTATTTAGTTTTTTGACAATTGCTACACCACGCTCACTCGCACTGTTAATAACAATTTTACGCTCATCACCTACATAACTTAGCGTAGCATTTAGATCGGGAACAGGAATAAATTCGCCGCCTTTTTCCGGCCACTCAACTATACAAGTTGCCGTTTCTGAAAAATAATCGCGAATCCCCATAAATTCAAGCTCTTCTGGGTCACCTAATCGATATAAGTCAAAATGATAAACATTACCACGTACAAGCTCGTAGGGTTCAACAAGTGTATAGGTGGGACTTTTAACCTTACCTGTATGACCAAAACCTTGCACTATACCGCGAGTAAATGTCGTTTTACCGGCCCCTAAGTCACCATGCAAATAAATAACTGCGCCCTGCTCTATTATGGCAGCTAATTTATTTCCCATAGCAACAGTGGCATTTTCATCGACTAAATGAAAATTAAAACTACACGACATGATTACCTCAAAATTTACGAAAAGCGCATATTTGTTAATCATACCAGATTATTTATTTAAGGTGATACTGCCTCTTTTTTAAAGATAAAAAAACCGGCTTAAGCCGGTTTTTAATTAGCATGGACTTTACAGTCCTAATTTCTTCTCAAGGTAGTGGATATTTGTGCCACCATTTTTGAAGTTTTCATCTGCAAGAATACGTTTATGCAGTGGGGTGTTGGTTTTAATACCATCGATAACGAGTTCATTAAGTGCATTACGTGCTCGGGCGATAGCGACATCACGGTTTTCACCGTAAGTGATCAGCTTACCAATCATAGAATCGTAATGTGGAGGAACGGTGTAGTCAGCGTAAATATGACTGTCCCAACGAATACCTAAACCACCAGCTGGATGAAAACGGGTAATTTTACCAGGTGATGGAATAAAGGTTTCTGGGTCTTCAGCATTAATACGACACTCAATAGCATGGCCACGAATAACCACATCTTCTTGAGTGAATGATAAAGGCTGACCAGCGGCAATTTTTAATTGCTCTTTGATTAAATCAACACCGGTGACCATTTCAGTTACTGGGTGCTCAACCTGAATACGGGTGTTCATTTCAATGAAGTAAAATTCACCGTTCTCGTATAAGAACTCAAACGTCCCCGCACCACGATAACCAATTTCGATACATGCGCGTGTACAACGCTCACCAATGAACTTACGTACTTCTGCAGTAATCCCTGGTGCTGGCGCCTCTTCCACTACTTTTTGGTGGCGACGTTGCATTGAACAATCACGCTCACCTAAGTGAACCGCATTGCCTTGACCGTCGGCCAATACTTGTACTTCGATGTGGCGTGGGTTTTCAAGGAATTTCTCCATGTAAACCATGCTGTTGCCAAAGAACTGTTTCGCTTCTTGTTGGGTTAGCGCAATTGAATTGATTAACTCAGCTTCGTTGCGAACAACACGCATACCACGGCCACCGCCACCGCCAGCTGCTTTAATAATTACCGGGTAACCAATACGCTTAGCAATTTGCATGTTGCGTTCTTTATCATCCGATACCGGACCATCAGAGCCAGGTACACAAGGAACACCCGCTTTACGCATCGCTTCGATTGCCGATACTTTATCGCCCATTAGACGAATAGTATCGCCACGAGGACCGATAAATACAAAGCCACTTTGCTCAACTTGGTCTGCAAAGTCTGCATTTTCAGCAAGAAAACCATAACCTGGGTGGATAGCGACTGCATCAGTAATTTCTGCTGCGGCAATAATGCGTGGGATGTCTAAGTAACTTTCAGTTGCTGCTGGTTTACCAATACAGATGGTTTCATCTGCTAGTAATACGTGCTTAAGATCGCGATCCGCCGTTGAATGCACAGCAACCGTTTTGATCCCAAGCTCTTTGCAGGCGCGCAATATACGAAGTGCAATTTCACCTCGGTTTGCAATGACTACTTTATCTAACATGAGAGTTGGCCTTTTACGTTGCGCTATTATTCAATGATGAATAAAGGTTGATCAAATTCTACTGGCTCGCCGTTTTCTACTAAGATAGCTTTTACTGTACCGGCTTTATCTGACTCAATTTGGTTCATCATTTTCATTGCTTCAACGATACATAGCGTGTCGCCAACTTTAACCTGAGAGCCCACTTCAACATATGCTGGTGCTTCTGGAGAAGCTGCTGCGTAAAAAGAACCTACCATAGGTGATTTAACTTGATGACCTGTAGGGCCTGCAGATGCTTCAGACTCTACGGCTGCAGGTGCTGATGGTGCAGTCGCGGCTGGAGCAGGTGCTGCTGGGGCGTATTGTTGAGGTGCGAATTGCGCGTACGCAGGACCGGCACTCATGTTATTACGGTTAATACGTACTGATTCTTCACCTTCAGTGATTTCTAGTTCTGCAATACCTGATTCTTCTACTAATTCAATTAGTTTTTTGATCTTGCGAATATCCATAAACGGCCCGCCTATTAGTTTGTTAGTTTAAATTTAGTTTGAGTTTTGCAATCGGCTGACTGCTGCATTTAAAGCAGCGTGATAACCCATTGCACCTAATCCACAAATAACGCCTTGCGCCACATCAGAAAAATAAGAATGATGGCGAAACGTTTCACGTGCATGCACATTACTTAAGTGCACTTCAAAAAACGGAATATCAACGCTTAGCAATGCATCACGTAATGCGACGCTTGTGTGCGTAAATGCTGCAGGGTTAATTATTATGTAATCAACCGCTTGCCAAGCATCATGAATGCGTTCAATGAGCGCTTGTTCACTATTACTTTGAAGATGCGTTAACTCCACACCTAAACTATTAGCAGCGCTGTTTAACTCGCTCATAATATGCTCTAAAGAATGCGAACCGTACTTATCAGGTTCACGCTTTCCTAGCATGTTTAAATTTGGGCCATTTATAACTAAAATCTTTAATTTTGCAGCCATAATACGCGATATATCCTATAAGTAATGAGTTAAGCGGTTACCAACTAGTTTTTCTCTAAAAAGTAAGCAGAAAAAAGTAAGATAGCAACAATTTCTCACGTTAACCAACTATTATAGTGATTTCGAAGTAAATAGCAGCAAAATACTGGTCTAATCTCTATTTCGGGGACTATCTTAAGGGGAGAATAGTGGCACAACATTACCAATCATGTTGTGCCATAAAGAATGGTTATTCAGCGCTGGCACGCACTGCAGCTAGGTGCTTAGCAAAATCATCTGCATTTAAAAAGCCAGTTACACGTTGTGTACTTAACTCTTCACCTTCAGTATTGAAGAATAAAATACTCGGTAAACCAAACACTGAATATGCTTCCATTAGCTCAATTGTTTCATTATCACTTTGGGTTAAGTCAATTTGAATCAGTTGATAATGGCTAAACTCACTTTGCACTTGCGGGTCAGGAAATGTGTAATGCTCAAACTCTTTACACGCTACACACCAGTCAGCGTATAAGTCCACCATAACCATGCGCCCTTCGCTATTTGCTTGTGATACGGCTTGTTTAAGCTCGGCTAAATTGGCAACGTGTTTAAACTCATTGCTTTGCGAGGTTGTTTGTAAACTCACAGCTTGTGTTGGCCAAAAATAGTTTTTGGTTAAATTAAAGCCAGTAAGCATCAATAAAACAGCCATAACCCACAATAAGGTTTTTAATTTGCCTTGAGTTTGGGCGCTTTGCCAATAATGGAAATAAAGCGCTGTGGCGATAGCTAATAAGCCTGCCATAAGCATAATAATTTCAATATCTATAATGCGCTCTAGCAAAATAAGTGGCACAACTAACATAATAAAACCAAATAAGGTTTTAACTTGTTCCATCCATCCGCCAGCTTTCGGTAATAACTTACCTCCCGATGTACCAAGGAGTAACAACGGTAAACCCATTCCTAGGCTAAGTACATAAAGTGTTAGCCCGCCTACTAGGTAATCGCCGCTTTGTGCCACAAATAATAATGCGGCTGATAAAGGCGCTGTAGTGCAAGGAGATGCAATAAGCCCTGATAAAACCCCCATCAAGAACACCCCAATATAGTTACCGCCTTTTTGGTTGTTGCTCACTTGGGTTAGCTTGTTCATCATGCCGCTGGGTAACTTTATTTCGTACCAACCAAACATCGACATAGCCAGCAGTACAAACAATAAGCTAAAGCTAATTAATACATATGGATGCTGTAAATAGCCTTGCACTTGCCCACCTAACGCAGCAACCACAAGCCCTAATGCGGCATAGGTAACCGCCATGCCTTGAATATAAACGAATGATAGGGCAAATGCTTTTTTGGTAGACAGGTTCTTTTGACCCGCAATTAAGCTAGATAAAATAGGAAACATCGGAAATACACAGGGTGTAAATGCCAAACCTACGCCCACAGCAAAAAATATAGCTAAATTAACCATTAAGCTTTGGCTGGCTAACTGCTCTGTAAAAGTGAGTTTTTTCTCGGGTGTTGCTGCAGTTACTGGTTTTTCTGCAGGTTGGCTAAGTGCCGTAAATGCACTACTTGCTGCAGTATTTTCATTAGTATTAGTTTCACTTGCCAATACACTTAATGGAATGCTAATAATTTCAGGTGGATAACACAGCCCTGCTTTTGCACAGCCCTGATAACGCACCTTAACAACGCCATCTTCACTGATATTACTCAGCTTGCTGATAATACTGAGAGAATTAAAAAACACCTCAGTTTTGCCAAAAAACTCATCTTCAATTATTTCACCAGAGCCCAACTCAGGCACATCAATGCTGGCACCTTTGGCAATAATTTCTATTTTGTCTTTATACAGATAATAGTCATCAGCGATATCCCAACCAACAAATAACGTACTGCCTTGCTGGTCAAAATCAAATACAAACGCTTCATTGACTGGTAAAAATATATGCTGAGTAGGTTTGAGAAAATCTTCAAGGGTATTTTGTGTTGCCCAAGCAGGCGCCATTAAAACACTTAATAAAAAAAATAAAATAAAGCGCATTAATGAAGTACCTCATCCATCCAATTAAAGTAAGCCAAGTTCCCCGTTGCCACATCAACAACTTGTATTTCTGGTACTTCGTAGCTGTGAAGATCTTTTAAGGTTAAAAATACATCGTTCATTTTGTCAGCTTTGGTTTTAATTAGTAGCTTCACTTCTGTTGCTTCAGCTACTTCACCTTCCCATATGTAAATAGAACTCATGGCCGGTAAAATATTTACACAAGCGGCTAGTTTCTTTTCTATTAGCGCCATAGCCAATAAACGGGCTTCATCGTTATCTTTGCAAGTGGTAAAAATAAGTTTAAATTGCGTTGTCATAGTGAACCTTTACTTGTTTATGGGGGTCTAGCCCCATAGTAGCTGATAGCGGGTATAATGTGTAGACACGAACTCTGCCAACATTTTGGGTCTTTGCAGTCAAGTGACTTAAACCCACTAGCTATAATTTTACTAACATTAGAGTTGATTACTTACTCTTATTAGCTTGAAAATAGACCCGACAACCCTCACTTATATTTCATTAGCACCTTAATGAGTGTCATTTTTAGAGAGTCTTATGTTTAGAATTTTATTTTTACTGTTTATCATCATCCCTATTATTGAAATTGCTTTACTAATTCAGGTTAGTGACGTTATAGGTAGCTTTGCAACAATCGCTTTGGTAGTACTAACCGCGATTGTGGGTGCGAAAATGGTGAAACAGCAAGGAATGGGCGCACTACAAAACGTACAAGTGCAAATGGCTCAAGGGCAAATGCCGGCTAAAGAGTTGTTTACTGGTATTTGCGTGATTATTGCTGGCGTACTTTTATTAACACCCGGCATTATGACGGATGTATTTGGCTTACTGCTTCTTACTCCAGCTATTCGCAATAAATTAGCCGCAGGACTTGCCAGCCAGGCAACGGTGAGAATGAGCGCTAGTATGCACCAAACGGGTACTTCAGGATTTTCACAACCTCATCAATCAATGCATCATGAGCAAGATGAAAACCGTCCCAATACTATAGATGGTGAATACGAGCGAAAAGATTAAAAATTTATCATTTTTTCTCTTGGAATTTTTCACTCTACCCCCATTAATTAAAGCAAATTAGATACACTTTTTTCTGTACTGTTCAGAAACTGTTAGGAGAACTAAAAACATGAACATTCGTCCTTTACAAGATCGCGTAATCATCAAGCGTCTAGAAGAAGAAACCAAGTCTGCTGGCGGTATTGTATTAACTGGCTCTGCAGCTGAAAAATCAACTCGTGGAGAAGTTGTTGCCGTAGGTAATGGTCGCGTTTTAGAAAATGGTGACGTTCGCGCGTTAGAAGTGAAAGCCGGTGACACTGTGTTATTTGGCTCATATGTTGAAAAAACTGAAAAGATCGAAGGTCAAGAATACCTGATCATGCGTGAAGATAATATTTTAGGCATTGTAGGCTAAACCTACTTTTCGTTTAACACACATTTTAAGAATTTAGAGGAAATTAAACATGGCAGCAAAAGAAGTACTGTTTGCAGGCGACGCACGTGCAAAAATGCTAACTGGCGTAAACATTTTAGCAAACGCAGTAAAAGTAACATTGGGCCCTAAAGGTCGTAACGTTGTACTAGACAAATCATTTGGCTCTCCAGTAATCACTAAAGATGGTGTATCTGTAGCTAAAGAAATCGAACTTGAAGACAAGTTTGAAAACATGGGCGCACAAATGGTTAAAGAAGTAGCGTCTAAAGCAAATGATGCTGCTGGTGACGGTACCACTACCGCAACCGTGCTTGCTCAATCTATTGTTAACGAAGGTCTTAAAGCAGTTGCTGCGGGTATGAACCCAATGGATCTTAAGCGCGGTATTGATAAAGCAAT
This sequence comes from Pseudoalteromonas sp. Scap03, assembly GCF_013393115.1. Lineage (GTDB taxonomy): Bacteria > Pseudomonadota > Gammaproteobacteria > Enterobacterales > Alteromonadaceae > Pseudoalteromonas. Next base: position 473,413 of record NZ_VDEU01000001.1, read on the forward strand.
CATTGCTGCAACAGCAGAACTTAAAGCTCTTTCTGTCCCATGTTCTGATACTAAAGCAATTGCACAAGTAGGTACTATTTCAGCTAACTCTGATAAAGAGATTGGTGAAATTATTGCTGATGCAATGGAAAAAGTAGGCCGTAATACTGGTGTTATCACGGTTGAAGAAGGTCAATCACTTGAAAACGAACTAGATGTTGTAGAAGGCATGCAGTTTGACCGTGGTTACTTATCTCCATACTTCATCAACAACGCTGAAAAAGGCGCAGTTGAACTAGATAACCCATTTATCTTACTTGTAGATAAAAAAATATCTAACATCCGTGAATTATTACCAACATTAGAAGCGGTTGCAAAAGCAAGCAAGCCTCTACTTATCATCGCAGAAGACCTTGAAGGTGAAGCGTTAGCGACACTAGTAGTGAATAACATGCGTGGTATTGTAAAAGTATCAGCGGTTAAAGCACCTGGCTTTGGCGATCGTCGTAAAGCAATGCTACAGGATATCGCGGTATTAACTGGCGGTACTGTAATTTCTGAAGAAATCGGCCTTGAACTTGAAAAAGCAACAGTTGAAGACTTAGGTACAGCTAAGCGCGTAGTAATCACTAAAGATGATACAACAATCATTGATGGTGCTGGTGAAGAAGACGGTATCAACGGTCGTGTTGCTCAAATCAAAGCACAAATTGAAGAAGCGACTTCAGACTACGATAAAGAAAAGCTACAAGAGCGCATGGCTAAGTTAGCTGGCGGTGTTGCTGTAATCAAAGTAGGTGCCGCTACTGAAATTGAAATGAAAGAGAAAAAAGACCGTGTTGAAGATGCATTACATGCAACTCGCGCAGCGGTTGAAGAAGGTGTAGTACCAGGTGGTGGTGTTGCATTAGTACGTGCTGCTAGCAAGCTAGTTGAGCTACTTGGCGACAATGAAGACCAAAACCACGGTATTAAAGTGGCACTTCGTGCGATGGAAGCACCACTTCGTCAAATCGTTACAAACGCAGGCGATGAAGCATCAGTTGTTATTAACGCAGTTAAAGGCGGAGAAGGTAACTACGGTTACAATGCAGCCACTGGCGAATACAGCGACATGATTGAAATGGGTATCCTAGATCCAACGAAAGTAACGCGCTCTGCATTACAATTTGCAGGATCGATTGCTGGTCTAATGATCACTACAGAGGCTATGGTTGCTGAAATTCCTAAAGAAGAAGCAGCTGGTGCACCTGATATGGGTGGCATGGGCGGCATGGGTGGAATGGGCGGCATGATGTAATCATCCCCTAAACACTTAGCTCAAATAAAAACCCAGCTTCGGCTGGGTTTTTAGCAATAGAGATAAAATAAATTCACTAAACAACAATAAAATTAACTCAGTGTATTCCAATGCAACTGAGTTCCTGCAAGCTATACCAGAGTAAATTTTATTTAACATGATTAAGGATATTAAGTTGAATACAAAACCTGAAATTATCATTTCATCGCTGGATGCAGATAGGTTGTACACACTAATGGAGTCGTTGCCTGCAAACAGCTTTGCGGGTGAAAAAGAACTTGAAGCAGAACTTGCACGAGCCAGCATAGTTGAGCCGCACGAAGTTCCCGCAACCGTGGTAACCATGAATTCAACTGTGAACTTTGTTGTTGAATCTACAGGCGAAGAGTTTACTTTAACGCTTGTTTACCCAAAAAATATTGATTCAATTGGCGACAAAATATCAATCTTAGCCCCTGTAGGTAGTGCATTACTTGGCCTTTCACAAGGTGATCAAATTGAATGGCCAAAGCCTGGCGGTGGATTAGTAACAGTAAACATCAAAGAAGTTACTTATCAGCCTGAAAGAGCTGGTGAGCTTCACAGATAGTAGCCAAAACAAGCAGCGAAGACATTAGCTGGCACAGCCAGTCATTGCTGCTTTTACTATTTATGATTGATCAGTGCTCTTACATGCGCAAATAAATCACTGGCTAACATTCCTCTTTGCCCTGATTGTTCACAGGCTCTATCACCCGCCTTTGCATGTAACACAACGCCATAACATGCTGCCTCACTGGTATTTAATCCTTGAGCCATTAATGCCCCAATTATACCACTAAGCACATCACCACTTCCTCCTACAGCCAAACCAGGGTTACCATTTTCACATATCCAAGTATGCTCGGTATTATCGATTAGCGTACCTGCGCCCTTTAAAATAGAGGTCGCTGCGAAGTTGGTCGCACATTGTCGAGCATAATAAAAACGATCAGACTCAACCTCAGAGGTAGTTAAGTTTAATAACCGTGCAGCCTCTGCAGGATGAGGCGTTAGCACGGTATTATTTAATTTATGAGAAGATGATTGCTTAGCTAATAAGTTTAAGGCGTCTGCATCAATAACAGTAGGGATATTGTTTTGCTGGCAATAACGGATTGCCTGCTCAAAGGTTTTTTGGGCCCATTCATCTTGGCCTAAACCTGGACCGATAACTACACACGTTGACCATGCTAGGGCATCATCCAAGTGTTCACTAGTTACCATAAGTTCTGGTCGCCCGATGCTCACAGGTAAAACGGCATGTTCATGAGTATACACTTTTACCATTCCAGCACCAGACCTTAATCCACTTTCAGCACTTAATCTAATAGCTCCTGCAGAGCCGTGGTTTCCTCCTATACATAATAATTTTCCATGACTACCTTTATGGCTGCTCACTGAGCGCTCAGGCAAAGGTTTAAAGCTGTCTATATTGATAATCTGAGCAGAAGGGGTGGCTAGTTTCATAAATTGCTCGCCAATACCTAACTCGTCGAAATACAACTGCCCGGCATGCTGCTTTCCTTTAGTCGTGGTGAGTCCTTGCTTTATCCCAACTAATGTCATTGTTTTGGTGGCCATAATGGCTGTTCCTTGAGGACAGCCTGTATCTGCATTAATACCTGACGGCACATCAATACTCAGTATTGGTTTAGTGCTTTCATTTACCGCTTTAATAATAGTAGCAACATTATCGCGTACCGTATTCTCAAGACCAGTACCGAGTAATGCATCAATTATCACATCACACTCATCGAGTGCATCAGCGCTAAAGTTACAAATTTCACCACCGGCATCAATCCATTGCTTTTGTGCTTTTGCTGCATCTCCGGATAAGGCTTTATTCGGATTAATCGCGCAAACAACTACATGCCGATCTGCTTGTTTGATTAACCGAGCTACCTCATAACCATCTCCGGCATTATTTCCATTACCTGTAATAACTAACGTTTGTTTTGCATTAAAGGTTTTCCAACAGCAAAAAACAGCCTCCGCGGCACGCTGCATCAGCGTGTAAAGGTCTGCGCCGGTAGCATGAACTGCTTGTTCTTCATACCCTTTTATTTGTTTTGACAAATAGGTCCATTGCTCGTACTTAGGTGACGTTAGTAGTAATGACATAAACAGCTCAATTTAATAAGAATACCTAATTTCATTTTGGGCTTTATAAATTCTTTTTCAAGTAAAACATAGTTATGTAATCTATAAGGCTTTATTTAAGGATCTATTAACTTTATATAACGAGGATCACCATACAAGAGAAGTTAATAGGAGGTCAGCGTAAAGCAGGGCTTATTTTACCTAAAGCCGAATGCTTTGCACTTCTCTTACATTTGGAGTCGGTGTGCTACTTCGAAGCGACAGCAAAGTAGTATGTCCTGGAATCGGCTCTGATCAATTATCTTCCTTTAGCCTAATACCTTTAACCTTTTACATTTGTTTTTCACTTTTCTGCAGACGTAAAAAAGCCCGGCTCTTTCGAGTCGGGCTTTCTTGTATTTGGAGTCGGTGCGCTACTTCGTAGCGACAACGCAGTAGAATGTCTTAGTGCCCACAGCGATGGAGAGAGCCACATAACAAATGCTACGCTCTCATCCTATGTCGTGTTCTTCGTGTTCTTTTATCCTTGGGATTCGTGATACTCAACCCACGCTACGGTTGTCTGATTAACGCAGTGCAACTGATAGCTGACGGCTGACGGCTAATACTTTCACTTTTCTTCAGACGTAAAAAAGCCCGACTCTTTCGAATCGGGCTTTCTACTATTTGGAGCCTGGTAATGACCTACTTTCACATAACAAATGCTACACTATCATCGGCGCTGTTTCGTTTCACTACTGAGTTCGGCATGGGGTCAGGTGGGTCCAAAACGCTATTGTCACCAAGCAAATTTGGTGTCAGTCCGTATCGCTACGCACTAACTAAAATTTGGAATTTCTGATAATAAAAGTTTTCAGTAATCTACTTTAGTCTATTAACTTCTTCGCTTGTTTCACTATCACATAAAACGCGTTTGGCGTTGTATGGTTAAGCCTCACGGGTAATTAGTACAAGTTAGCTTAATGGCTCACACCACTTCCACATCTTGCCTATCAACGTTGTAGTCTTCAACGGCCCTTCAGAGACTTTAAAAGTCTAGTGAGAACTCATCTCGAGGCCTGCTTCGCGCTTAGATGCTTTCAGCGCTTATCAGTTCCGAACGTAGCTACCGGGCAATGCCATTGGCATGACAACCCGAACACCAGCGGTTCGTTCACTCCGGTCCTCTCGTACTAGGAGCAACCCCTCTCAATTCTCAAACGCCCACGGCAGATAGGGACCGAACTGTCTCACGACGTTCTAAACCCAGCTCGCGTACCACTTTAAATGGCGAACAGCCATACCCTTGGGACCGACTTCAGCCCCAGGATGTGATGAGCCGACATCGAGGTGCCAAACACCGCCGTCGATATGAACTCTTGGGCGGTATCAGCCTGTTATCCCCGGAGTACCTTTTATCCGTTGAGCGATGGCCCTTCCATTCAGAACCACCGGATCACTATGACCTACTTTCGTACCTGCTCGACGTGTCTGTCTCGCAGTTAAGCTGGCTTCTACCATTACACTAACCGTACGATGTCCGACCGTACTTAGCCAACCTTCGTGCTCCTCCGTTACTCTTTGGGAGGAGACCGCCCCAGTCAAACTACCCACCAGGCACTGTCCGTAACCCCGATTCAGGGGCCAACGTTAGAACATCAAAACTACAAGGGTGGTATTTCAAGGACGACTCCACAAAAACTAGCGTCTCTGCTTCAAAGTCTCCCACCTATCCTACACATGTAGGTTCAATGTTCAGTGCCAAGCTGTAGTAAAGGTTCACGGGGTCTTTCCGTCTAGCCGCGGGTACACAGCATCTTCACTGCGATTTCAATTTCACTGAGTCTCGGGTGGAGACAGCGTGGCCATGGTTACACCATTCGTGCAGGTCGGAACTTACCCGACAAGGAATTTCGCTACCTTAGGACCGTTATAGTTACGGCCGCCGTTTACCGGGGCTTCGATCAAGAGCTTCTCCGAAGATAACCCCATCAATTAACCTTCCGGCACCGGGCAGGTGTCACACCGTATACGTCATCTTGCGATTTTGCACAGTGCTGTGTTTTTAATAAACAGTCCCAGCCACCTGGTCACTGCGGCTCCAATCAGCTTAGAGAGCAAGTCTCATCACCAATCGGAGCGTACCTTCTCCCGAAGTTACGGTACGATTTTGCCTAGTTCCTTCACCCGAGTTCTCTCAAGCGCCTTAGTATTCTCTACCTGACCACCTGTGTCGGTTTGGGGTACGATTCGGTATAATCTGAAGCTTAGAGGCTTTTCCTGGAAGTATGGCATCAGCAACTTCATCACCGTAGTGACTCGTCTCGTGTCTCAGCCTAACAGCAACCCGGATTTACCTAAGTCACTAGCCTACACACTTTCACATGGACTACCATCGCCATGCTTGCTTAGCCTGCTCCGTCCCCCCATCGCAATTATACCAAGTACGGAAATATTAATCCGTTTCCCATCGACTACGCCTTTCGGCCTCGCCTTAGGGGTCGACTTACCCTACCCTGATTAACATGGGATAGGAACCCTTGGTCTTCCGGCGTGCGGGTTTTTCACCCGCATTATCGTTACTCATGTCAGCATTCGCACTTCTGATACGTCCAGCATACCTCCCGGTACACCTTCAACCGCTTACAGAACGCTCCCCTACCACTCAGAATAAATTCTGAATCCGCAGCTTCGGTGCATAGTTTAGCCCCGTTACATCTTCCGCGCAGACCGACTCGACCAGTGAGCTATTACGCTTTCTTTAAAGGATGGCTGCTTCTAAGCCAACCTCCTGGCTGTCTGGGCCTTTCCACATCGTTTCCCACTTAACTATGACTTTGGGACCTTAGCTGGCGGTCTGGGTTGTTTCCCTCTTCACGACGGACGTTAGCACCCGCCGTGTGTCTCCCGGATATTACTTTACGGTATTCGGAGTTTGCAAAGGGTTGGTAAGTCGGGATGACCCCCTAGCCTTAACAGTGCTCTACCCCCGTAAGTATTCGTCCGAGGCTCTACCTAAATAGATTTCGGGGAGAACCAGCTATCTCCCGGTTTGATTAGCCTTTCACTCCTAACCACAGGTCATCCCCTAACTTTTCAACGTTAGTGGGTTCGGTCCTCCAGTTGATGTTACTCAACCTTCAACCTGCCCATGGCTAGATCACCGGGTTTCGGGTCTATACCTTGCAACTATTCGCCCAGTTAAGACT